>JBILWD010000088.1:0-11819 GCA_044370095.1 Opitutaceae bacterium
CGCGCCGGCGGCAGCTTCTTGGTCGTCTGCCGGTGCACTGCCCTCAGCTGGCACATCCGGCAATGCGGATGGAAGTACCCCGGACGCTCGTGCGCCGCCCCGTGCACCACCGAGTCATCTGCGTCCACCGTCACGACAAGCGCGTCCGCATCGGTGTTGAAATGAAGGTGGCGGATCACCGCCGGCAGCAGTTGGGCGACGTTGGGCCAGCCGCGCGCCCGGAACCCGGGGGCGATGAAGCGCGGTCGTACCCGCAAAACCCCCGTGACCAGTTCCCGCAAAGCCGCCTCGTCCGCCGGAGACTCGCTCAGCAGGGCGACGTTCATCGCTCCTCCGGCACCCCGCCGAGGATCCCACTGTACCACATCTCCCCGAGCGACCCCTCCCGCAGCAACTCGGGGAGGTCAGGGCGGTCCGCCAGCCGCTCCAAAATGGCCGCGCGGCCGGTCTTCTGCGAGATGATCACCTCCTCCGGATGATCCCGAAACAGATCGATGAAATACGGAGAGTGGGTCGTGGCGATCACCTGCACCCCCGCGCGGCCCGCCTCCGCCGGCGGATAGCTGAGCCGATAGAGGACATCACGCACCTCGCGGAACATCCGGGGATGCACGCCACGGTCCACCTCCTCTAGGCACAGGATGCGCGGCGGGGTGGGGTCAAAGGCGAGCGCGAGCAGCGCGACGACATAAAGCGTGCCTTGGGATAATTCCTCCGCGCCGAGCAATTCGCCCCCCTCCGCCAATCGCAGACCGAAGGTGAGCCCACCGCTCGGGCCCGGACCGGCTTCGAGCGCGGCAAACTCCGGCAAAAGGCGAAGGAGTTCCGTTTGGAGGGCCCCAAACACCGCCGGCGTGCGCTCTCTAAGCTGCACCAGTACGGCCGCAAGGTTGGCTCCGTCCGCTGTCAGTTCTGCACCGTCCCCCGGGGGGCAGGGGCGCGTCATCGCCTCGTGCTCGAGCGCATAGCCCCGGACGGTCGCCAGCCCGGCGCGGAGCGCGGGCCACGCCGGCGCGTCCGCCGGCTCCACCCGCAGAAAATCGCATCGACCCTCCCCTGCGCAGCCAAGGGTAGCGCTGATCCCCGCGTGCGGGGCCGCAAACCCGAAGCGGATCTCCGGCCCCTCGCCCCGCTGCACCGATTCGGCCCCGGCTAACGGCAACGCCGCCAAACGCCGTAGGGTCAGAATCGACTCGATGAGACTCGTTTTCCCGCTGCCGTTGGGGCCGATGATCAGGTTGAAGGGCTGTAACTCGATTCGCGTCTGCCGCAGGGCCTTGAAACGATGAAAGGCGATGGACGCGATCACACCCAGCAGTTTGGGCAACGTTCCCGCCTTGGCAACGCACCGGTTACTTTGCCCGGCGGATCCGGTTGAACCAGTCGGCCGCGCGCTCCGAGACCGGATTACGCTCTAGGGCCAAAGCGGCGAGGCGCACGCTGAGATCGCTGGCGTCCGGCCGCACCAGGGTACCGCGCACCCGCAAGGGTAGCCCCGCCGCGGCATAGCCCCATTCGTCGGGTACCTCGTCGAGGGCGCCGAGCCCTCGCAGCAACTCGGCCGGCCGCCCCCGCGCGCGCAGTTGCAGTTCGAGGGCCAGGGATCCCTCGAGAAAACCACTCCCCGGTCGTCGCAGGAGATTACCGCCCCCCGTCAGCCGCAGCTCGGGCGTGAGCACCACGAGGTGACGCAGGCTGAGGTTTCCCGCGGCATCCCGGGCCGCGACCACGCTCAGCTGGTCGAACGCGAGCGGATGCAGCGTGGCCGAAAGCTCCGCCACCGCCCGGCCGCGCGACAACGGCGGATCGCGGCGCACCCCCAGGGACTCCAGCGCACCGCCCGCCGCCGCTAGGATCTCGGCCACGCGGCCGGACCCCGCGGGCACCGGGGGCAGGTTGACCGGAAACACCCGCAGCGTACCGCCACGCGACACCAGATGCACCTCCGCCTCCAGCGCCGCCCCTAAGCCCGCGAGGTCTGCGGCGCGGGACCGCATTGCACCGGAAAGGTCGAGTTTGCCGGAAAACCAGCCCGACGTCGCCTCCGGGCCCACCGGGTTCCAGTCGCGCACCACCACCGCCGACTGGACGCTGTAGGGTTCGGCCTCACCGGGCGTGTGGCGCAGGGTGCCGCTTGCCCGCAGACTCGCGCCGTCCGCGAGGACGGACTCGAGCTCCTCCGCCTGCACCATCGACTCGTCTAACCGCAGTCGCGCCCGGGCGTTGCGCCACGGTGCCCCCGCGCCAGCGACCAGTTCGTCGATCCGCGCCACCACGGTTCCCGACCAGCCCGCCCAAGGAGCCGTGCGTGCCGGAACGGCGGCGGAACCGCCCGCCAACACCGGCAGGAGGCCACCGAGCCCGACCAAATCGAGCCGCGGGCCCGCCACTTCGAGTTCGAGGCGTCCGCCGCCGCCGGCGACGGGCGCCCACGCGCCCGCAGCCAGCACCCGGGAGAGGTTCGGACCGGTCCCGGCTTCGAGCGGGACGTGAAACCTGAGCCGCCCGGAGGACTCCCGGTCGACCCGCGCGTCGAGCCGCAGGTCAGGCAACTCCGTTGCCCCCCGCAAGCCGGAGGCCCGCACGTGAGCGTGGATCGCCGTCAGCGCCCCGCCCGTCGCGCCGGCGTCCACCTCAAGGCTCCCGGCCGTGAGCCCGGTCCGGTATCCCCCCCCGAGGCTGGCTGCCACCGGGGCAAGTTCCACCCGGCCGCGGCCCGCCATCTTCCAAGTTTGCTGCTCGCCCGCGAGGCGGCCGCCCTTCCCTTCGAGGACGGCGAATTCCCCGCCCTTCCCGCCCAGCCGCAACTCGTCCACTTCCGCGCTCCAGCCCTCCGGCGCGACCCGGAGTCCTCCCTGCAGGCTCAGGGAGAGGTTCTCGGCCCACCGCCCCTCGCTCGACCCGCAGAACAGTCCGGAGGCCTGCAGGCTTCCTGCCGTGCGCAGCGCCAGGCCGCCGGCGCTCAACCGACCCAGCAGGCGTCCCCGGATCAGCCCGCCCCCCACCGTGAGTCCGTCGATCCACAGCGGCGGCAGCGTGAGGTCCAGCAACTCCAGTTCGATCAGGTCCGCGTCCGGCTCCCTGGCCTGAAAGGACCGCGCCCGCCAATCCACCGCCCAGGGCTGGCGGACGCTGAGGCGGAGCGAGGGCGCGGCATTTCCGGTGCGGAGGCGGACCGCCAGCCTCTCCACCGCCCACACCCGGTCGCCAGCGCGGAGCGCGAACTCCGCGTCCCCGCCAGTGAGGCCGAGCCGCGCCAGCGTTGGATGCGTCCGCGCCGCAGCCCCCAGTTCCACCTCGGCCTTCCCCTCCACCGCGACCAAACCCGAACCAGGCGACCAACGCAGTTCTCCCTCGCCCACCAGACGCTCACCGGACCAGCGCGGCTCGGGAAAAAACCGCGCCACCTCTTCCTCGCGGAAGTCCGCCCACCACCGCAGCCGCCAATCCGCGCCCGCTTGCGGCTCCGTCCCGCTGAGCCGCGCCACCTCCCGCTCCCCGGAGCGGACCCGGAGCATCCCTCCGCCACCGCCGGCGTCCGCTCGCTCCGTCCATTCCCCGGCGACGGTCAACTCCCGCGACCAGCCTTCCCCTCGCACCCGCGCCTCCACCGCGGCGCGCAGCGGGGCCTGCGCCACCCCGGCCGCCACTTGCACGCGCAGTCGGCCCTCAAGGACGGAAAGGCCAGTGTCCGCCGGTCGCAGCGTGAAGTCCACGCGCAACGCCCCGTCGCCACCCGCGGCCAGACCCTCACCTGCCGCCCGGAACCCGATCACCCCGGACTCGGCGGGCAGACGGACTTCCCCCTCCGCTTCGAGGCGGACCGGGACCAGCGAGGTCGACAGCGCCGACCGCAACGCTTCCCGCCCGCCTTCCATCACGCCAGTCGAAGCCTGCAACTCGACGACACAACCGCGCAGACGGACCTGCTGGAACTCGGGGCTTCCCTGCCGTAGGAGGCTGCCCGGCCGCAGGCGAACCTCGGCGTCCGCGACCACCAGCCGCAGCTCCGCGGTCTGCAGGCGCAGGTCTCGCACCTTCACGCCGCCATCCCAACCGATGCGCGCGGACGCGAGCTCGGCCGTGGGATCGAGCGACCGCCGGAGCAGATGCTGGACGATCCTGGACTGGAGCGCCGGCGTCAGCACCGCCCCCGCCGCCAGCGCAAGCACCGCCAGCAGGAGAAGGGGAACGCGCGGGATTCTCATCAGGCGGGAAGGGGGACCCCCGACGCTGGACGAAGGTTCCCCACCACCCACCCTGTCCCAAGGGACGTGCGGCGTCCAGCCCGGCTCAAGGCCGCGCCATCAGCTCATCGCCCTGCCCCATCGCCTTCCGGAGCGCCGCCACGGCGACGTTGTACTGGTAAAAGGCCTGAATCTGGTTGGTGCGGGCCGTGGTCAGCTCGACCTGGGCGGAGAGCACATCGAGCTGCGTGCCGGAACCGGCCTCGTAGCGCGCATTGGCAAGGCGGACCGCCTCCGTGGCCTGCTCCACGACGCGGGCGGACGCGTCCGCCAACTCGGAGGCCTGCTGCCAACTCGAGTGGGCCCGGCTGACTTCCACGTCGACCGCCAGCTCCGCCTCGGCGAGCAGCAGCCGTGTCTGATTCAAGGCCGAGCGGGCCTGAGCCTCCCGCCCCCGCGTGGCCCGGCCGTCGAAAATGTCCCATTGCGATTGCACGCCCAGGAGCCAGCCGTGGTTGGAATCCCCGAACTGGGACGTCGGTCCCTTCCGCAGGGTCCAGCCGCCAAAGGCGGCGACGTTCGGATACAGGCCCGCACGCGCCGTGGTGATCCCCTCCTCCCGTGCGCTCGCGAGCTTGGCGAGCCGCTGCAGATCCGGGCGCTGGGCCCGCGCCGCATCGAGGGCGGCCGCACGGTCGAACGTCTGCGGCGCGAACGTGAGCGTGCCGGAAACCTCCAGCTCCGGCCGGGCCGCGCCGGGCGCCGCCACCAACCCAAGGGCGAGGCGCAGGCTTTCCCCGGCGAGACGGAGGCTGTTGCGCGCCGTGATCAGGGGCACCTGCGCGTTCGCGACCGCCACCTCCGCGCGGAGCTTCTCGAAACTGGAGACCGTGCCCGCCTGGTAGCGGTCCGAAACAGTCCGCAGCTGCTCGCGCAGCAGCTCCAGGTTCGACTCCTGCACCCGGATCTGCTCCCGAGCGAGGAGCACCTCGAGGAACGCGGAGCGCACTTGCAGCAGCGCCGCGTTGATTACGGCCTGCAGCTCGAGGGTCGCCGCCTCCCGCGTGAGCTTGGCCGCCGAGACCGCGGCGGGGACCGCCCCGGCGGAATAAACCACCTGCGTGGCCGTCAGGCTCAGCTGCCAGGCCTGCCCGGAGGCGGGAAAGCCCTGGGAGACGTCGGGGTCGTTGCGCTGGTAAAGCGCCGACGCCCCCACCGTGGGCAGGCGGCGCGCCCCGACCTCAAGCACGACGCCGTCCTGTTGGCGGATTCGCTCCCGCGCCTGCTGGATCGCGAGATTGTGATCGAGCGCGAACCGCAGCGCGGCCGCGAGATCAAGCGGGCCCGGCGGCAGGGCCGGCGCGGCCCAGACCGACGCGGTGACGAGGGCCGCCGCAGCGCGGCGCAGGGCCCGGAACAGCGGGAGGCGGGACGAGGTCATGCGGAGGGGACGGGCGCGGCCGGACGGGGGGCGAGCTCCCGGGCGATCAGCGCGTAGAAGGCGGGAACGACGAAGAGAGTGAAGACGGTACCCACCGCCATCCCGACCACCAGCACCCAGCCGATGCTGTTGCGCGAGGCGGCGCCGGGGCCGGTGACGAAGATCAGCATCAGGTGGCCGAACACTGTGGCGGCGGACGTCATCAGCACGGGCCGGAGCCGCGTGGCGGAGGCTCGGCGAATCGCCTCCAGCTTGCTGACGCCGTCGCGCTGGAGGCTATTGGCGAATTCGACGATGAGGATTCCGTTCTTCGCGATCAGACCCACGAGGGTGATCAGGCCGATCTGTGAGTAGATATTGAGGGTGCTCGCGCCGAGGAAGACCGGCAGCATCGCGGCGACGATCGCCAGGGGCACCGAGCCCAGCAGAATAATGAAGGGGTCGCGGAAGCTGTTGAACTGCGCCGCGAGCACCAAGAAGATGAGCAGCACCGCGAGCAGCGCCGCCTTACCCAGCGCCTTGCCCTCGGTCCGCAGCTGGCGCGACTGCCCGCCGTAGTCGATCGTGTAGCCGGCCGGTAGGATCTCGGCCGCCTTCGCCTCCAGCTTCCGCAGCGCCGCATCGATACTCGGTCCCACCCCCGTGATCTTGACCGAGTTGAGCTGCTGGAAGCGGTTGAGGGTGCGGGGCTGCACCGTCTCGCGGATCGAGGCAATCGTGCCCAACGAGATCAACTGCCCCTGCGGCCCGCGGATGTGGTAATTCAGCAACTGCTCCGCGTTCAGCCGCTCGCCGCGCTCGACCTGGGGGATGACCCGGTAGCTACGGCCATCGTTAACGAAGCGGTTGACGTAGCCGCCGCCTAACATCGAGCCAAGGTCGCGCGCGACATCAACTAGGCTGAGGCCCATTGCCGCGACCTTCTCCCGGTCGATCTCGATCTCGGCCTGTGGCAGATCGAACTTGAGGTCCTTGTCGGCAAAATAGAAGACCGGCGGCCCGCCCGCGGCGGGGTCTTGGGTATTGGCGTGGATCACCAATTGCTGGGCGACATCCAGCATCTCGCGGTGATCAGCGGTCGAGCGCAGCACGAACTCGATCGGGAACTGACCGCCGGCGGGCAGCGGATCCGGGGTATTCACGATGACGTTCACCCCGGCCACCGCGGCCGCGGGCGCCTGCAGGGAGTCCCCGATCGCGACGGAGGTCCGGCGGCGCTCCGACCACGGTTTCAGGATCATCCCGGAGATGCCGAAATTAGCGGAGGTCACCTGGAACGAAGCATCGTACTCAGGCACGGACTCGTAGATCTTCTGCACCTCGCGGGCATAAATTGAGTTCTGCTCGATCGTGGCCGTGGGCGACGGGGCGAGAATGCTGAAGACGACACCTTGGTCTTCCTTCGGCGCGAGCTCGCTCTGCGCGAATTGGAAGAAAGGCAGGAGCAAAACCGTGAGCAGCAGTGACCCGGCCAGCACGAACTGCACCGTGCGGTACCGCCGCCCTAGCGCTAGGTCGAAGGCGAAGACTAAAATGGCCCCGAGCACACTGGCCCCCAGCAGGCCGAGTGCCGCGGGCACCGCGGCCGCCTTCACCCCATCGGCTCCGAAGAGGAGCCACACCACGCCCACGGCTAGGGGCCACAGCGGCAGCCAGGCGATCAGGGACCAGCCCGCGAGAACCCAGGCCGGACGCCGATCGGCGCGTAGGGAGAGCATCGCGCCGACGACACCCTCGTAGGAATCCCTAAGCCGGTCGAACAGGCGGTTGGACAGGCCGACCAGCCCCCGCTCCTCGTGCGCGCCGCCGCGCAGCAGCTGGGCGCTCATCATCGGAGAAAGCGTGAGGGCCACGAAGCCGGAGATGGCAACCGCGCCGGCGAGGGTTAGGGCGAACTCGCGGAAGAGCGCCCCCGTCAGCCCGCCTTGGAACGCGATTGGGGCATAGACCGCCGCCAGCGTGATCGTCATCGAGATCACGGGACCGACGAGTTCGCGGGCCCCCAGCAGCGCGGCGTCGAAGGGCGTCTGACCGGCGCGGATATGGCGCTCCACGTTCTCGACCACTACAATGGCATCGTCGACCACGATACCGACCGCGAGGACCACCGCGAGCAGGGTGAGCAGGTTGATGGTGAAGCCAAAGGCCAGCATCATCGTTAGGGCGCCGAGCAGGGAGAGCGGCATCGCCACTAGCGGGATAATCACCGAGCGGAGCGAGCCGAGGAAGAGGAAGATGACCAAGGCGACGATCACGAGCGTTTCGGCTAGGGTACGGAGGATCTCGCGGAGGGAGTCGTCGATATACTTCGTGGCATCGTAGCCCACGCGCATCCGGAGTCCGCCCGGCAGGTCGCGCTCGATCGTCGGCAGTAGCGCCCTCACCCGCTTGACCACCTCCACCGTGCTCTCAGTGGGGAGCACCCAAATCCCCATAAACGTGGCGCTCTCGCCGGCGAAGCGGACATCGTCGTCGTAGCTCTCGGCGCCGAGCTCCACTTCGGCGACGTCGGCCAGCCTGACCATAGTGTCGCCGCGGCGCGCGACCACGAGCTCGCGAAACTCCTCAGTGCTCCGGAGGTCCGTATCCGCCACTAAGCTCATCGTGAGCATCGTACCCTTGGTCGAGCCGACGGCTGCCAGCGCGTTATTGGTGGCGAGCGCCTGCCGCACCTCCGCCGGGCTGATCCCGTGGGCTGCGAGGGCGTCGGGCTTCAGCCAGACCCGCATCGCGAACACCCGTCCGCCCAAGATGTCTGCCCGCTGCACCCCCTTGACCGAGGAAAGGGCCGGCTGGACCATCCGGTTGAGGTAGTCGGTGACCTGATTGGGCGCGAGCTGGTCCCCGTAAAAGCTGATGTACATCGAGGCGAACTGGTTGTCGCTGGTCTCGACGCTGATCGTCGGTGACTCGGCCTCCGGGGGCAGCTCGCTGCGCACCTGGTCGATCTTCGAGCTGATCTGCGCCAGCGCGGCGTTCGTGTCGTAGTTCAGCCGCAGGTAGACGTTGATCAGGCTAAAGCCCGCCCGGCTCTCCGACTCGATGTAGTCGATGCCGTCGGCGCTGGCGACGACCCGCTCAAGTTGGGTCGTGATGTAGCCGCGCACCGTCTCGGCGCTGGCGCCGAAGTAGACCGTGCTGATCTTGACCACCGCACTGTCGCTCCGCGGGTACTGCCGCGTATTCAGCTGGTAAAAGGAGACGACCCCGAGCACGAGCAGGGTGATGTTGACCACGAGGGCCACCACCGGCTTGCGGACGAACAGATCGGTGAAGCTGCGCTCTTGCATCGGCGGGCGGGCGGGGGCCTCAGGAGTTGGCGGGACGCGGGGTGGCGCTCGCCGCCGGCTGCGAAGCATTGTTGACCTGCACCGGGGCGCCGTTGCGGAGCTTGAAGACGCCCGCGGTCACCACCTGCTCCCCCGGCTTCAGGCTACCCTTGACCGCGACGAGGTCGCCGCGATGGGCGGAGACCTCGATGAACTGCTGCCGCACCCCGAGGTACTCCTGACCCTCCGGAGTCTTCAGCTTCTCCACAATGAAGACGGAATTTCCATAGGGAGCGTAGGCCACCGCGGTGGCCGGCACCACGATCACCGGCATCGACTCGGGCAAATCAACCTCGACGCGCACGAACATTCCCGCGCGGAGCTTCTCGCCCGGATTGGCCACCGTGGCCTGCACCGTGATGTTGCGCGTGGCCGCGTCCACCGTGGCATTGATCGCGGTGATCTCCCCTGCCGGGGCGGCCTCGGGATAGGCGTCCACCCGGAGCGTCACCCGCCGGCCGAGCGCCAGGTCGGGCAGGTGTCGCTGCGGGATGCTGAAGTTCACGTACATCGGGTCCAGCTGTTGCAGGGGCAGCAGGGGCGCCCCGCGGCCCACGTACTGTCCAGGGTTGACCAAACGCAGGCCAACCCGCCCCGCGAAGGGTGCCCGGACCTGCTTCCTCGCAATCACGGCGTCGAGCGACGCGACGTCCGCCTCCGCCTGCTTGCGGGCGGCCACCGCGGTGTCGTATTCGACCTTCGCGATCGCCTTGCGCTGCCAAAGCTCCTCCTGCCGCGTGATGTTGACGCGCGCCAGCTCTGCCCGGGCCCGAGCCGACTCGCGTTGCGCCACCTCGACCGAACTGTCCAGTTCGACCAGCAGGTCGCCCGCCCTTACCGCAGCTCCGTTTTCGGCGGCGATCCGCACCACGATGCCATCCGCATCCGCGGCCACGGTCATCCCAGCGACGGGGGCGAGCGTGCCGATCGAGTGCAGGGTCGAGCGCCATTCCTCGCTCCGGGCGGCGGTCGCCGCCACGCCTGCGGGCGGCATCGTGCGCGGGGCAGCAGCCAGCTTCTTGATCTGGTTCGCCTTGGCCGCACCGAGCACGAGCGTGACGCCCACGAAAGCCGTGAGTAGGAGAAGGAACTTCTTCAGCATGGGAGGGAAAAGCCCCCACCCTGACGGTGCCGCGGCGGGGTGCAACCCGGAATCTCGGCCGCGGCGGGCTCAGTCCGCACGGGCCGCAGCGACTACGGCCTCAACGGTCAGTCCCAGCTCCCGGAAGGCCACCGGCGCCGGGGCGCTGAGCCCAAAACGGTCGATGCCCACCACGCGGCCGTCGAGCCCGACGTAGCGGTGCCAGCCCACGGTGACGCCGGCCTCGACCGCAACCCGCCGCCGGCAAGCCGCCGGCAGGACCGACTCGCGGTATTCCGCCGGCTGGCGGTCAAAGCGTTGCGTGCTTGGCAGCGAAACCACCCGGGTGCCCGGTCCCAGGATCCGCGCGGCCTCCACGGCCAATTGCACCTCACTCCCGGTGGCGAGCAGAATGACCTCCAGCGCGGCCGTCTCGCGGACCGCGACGTAACCCCCGCGGAGCGCGCCCTGCCGGCGGATCTCAGCGGGGATCGCCGCCAGCGTCGGGAGCACCTGGCGCGTCAGCGCCAGCACCGTGGGACCGTCGACCCGGGAAAGCGCGGCGGCGTAGGCCCCGGCGGTCTCCTCGGGATCCGCGGGGCGGATCAGGTCAAGGCCCGGGATCACCCGGAGCCCCGCGATGGTTTCCACCGGCTGGTGGGTCGGCCCATCCTCCCCCACCCCGATGGAATCGTGGGTGTACACGTAGACCACCGGCAACCGGGCGAGGGCCGCCAGGCGCATCGCGGGCCGGGCGTAGTCGGCGAAGACGAGGAACGTGGCGACGCTCGGACGGAAGAGGCCGTCGTAAGCGATGCCGTTGGCGATCGCCGCCATCGCGTGCTCCCGGATGCCGAAGCGCACGTTGCGCCCACCACGATTCCCCGGCTCGGAGTCGCCCGAGGCCGCGATATAGTTCAGTGTGGATCCGTAGAGATCGGCGCTGCCGCCGATCAGCAGCGGCAACCGCGCCGCCAGCGGCTGCAGGACGTCGCGGCCGGCGGCGCGGGTGGCCAGCTTCGCGTCGGCGGGAAAGGCGGGGACCGCGGCCAGGAGTTCCTCGGCGGAAGGGCACTTCTCGGGGGCGGCGCCGTCGAGCAACGCGGCCCGGTCCGGGTTGGCCTCGCGCCAAGCCTTGAACTGGCGGTACCACTTGTTGCACCCGCGGATCAGGCGTTCGCGATGGCCCTGGAAATAGGCCCGGACGTCATCGCTGACGTGAAAATGCTCCTCCGGCAGGCCGAGTCCGGCCCGCGCCCCGGCGGCGAACTTCGCCCCGCCCTCGCCGTGCCCCTTCGCCGTCCCCGCCACCTCGGGGATGCCGCGGCCGATCTCGGTGCGCGCGATGATCAGCTGCGGACGGCCGCTGCGGGCCTTCTTCGCCCGGTTGAACGCCTTCAGGAAATCCGGCATCGCGTGACCGTCGACCGCCTGGACGTCCCAGCCCATCGCCTTGAAGCGAAGCGCCGTGTCCTCGCTCTGGGTCTTGTCCGCCATCGCGTCGAGGGTGACCGCGTTGGCGTCATAGATGAGGATCAGGTTGTCGAGGCGCTGGTGCCCCGCGAAGGCCACGGCCTCCATCGCGACGCCCTCCTGCATGCAGCCGTCGCCGGCGAGGCAGACCACGCGGTAGTCGAGGATCGGGTGCTCCGGTGTGTTCAGGCGCGCGGCGGCCATCTGCCCGGCGAGTGCCATCCCGACGGCGTTGCCGATGCCTTGCCCGAGCGGGCCCGTGGTGCACTCGACGCCGGGCGTCTCGCGAAATTCCGGGTGGCCCGGGG
>JBILWD010000331.1:0-3840 GCA_044370095.1 Opitutaceae bacterium
GGCGCCGACCGTGACGGCGAGGTTGCGGGAAACGGGATGGAGGTAGCTGACGTCGAAGGACGGCTGGATGAAGCTCGGGCTGGTTCCGGTGCGGCTGCTGCGGGGCGTGTGGTTGCGGGGGCCGGGTTCGAAGGTGAAGCCGCCGCGGTCGTGGAACATCGTGTACGCGTTGACCTCGAGCCGCGGGCGCCGGGCCTCGAAGCCGCTCCGGCTGATGAGGTTGATGGAGCCGCCAAGGCCGGAGGCGGGCAGGTCGGGCGTGGGCACCTTGGTGATCTCCACGCGGGAGATGTTGTTCATCGGCACCTCGCGGAGGTCGAGAGAGCGGCTGTTACCGGAAAAGGCGCCTGCAACCTCGCCGCCATCGATGGTGAGCCCGGTGTTGTTGCCCGGGAAGCCGCGCAGCGAGGCGGTGATCGGCTCGGATCCGGAGGTCTCGATTGAGACGCCCGGCAGGAAGAGCAGGAACTCGCCGATGTTCTCGGCCCCGCGGTCCCCAAACTCGTCGATCGCCACCACGCTCTTCAGGTTCGGGGCCGCCCGCTGCTCATTGGCCGACAGCGCCTGCGCCGACATCTCCCGGTCCTCCACCACCGTCACCCGGTCCAAACGGACCACGCCCTCGCCTCGGACCAGCTCAAAGTCGCGGCTGGCCACGCCGCCGGCGGGCACCGTGACGGTCTCGACCGCCGTGGCGAAGCCGACGTAGGAGGCGCGGAGGCGGACGGGCCCCGCGGCCACCCCGGTCAGCCGGTAGGCGCCGGCGTCATCGGTCAGGACCTCGCGGGCGGAACCCTCCAGCGAGACGCGGACGTTGCCGAGCGCGCCGCCGGTGGCGGCTTGGACGATGCGGCCCTCGATGACGCCGGGGGCGGCGGCCTGGGCGCGGAGCAGGGTGAGCAGGGCAAGGGCGGGCAGCAGGAAGCGCAGCATCGGGAGCGGAGGTTGGCGGGGAACACAGCGGCGGGCGGCGCGGGAGGCGAGGCCAACCCGCCGGTTCCGGGCGGGAACCGCCGGGCCGCACGCTTCCGCATCGCCAGGAAACGCGGGATCGCTTGATTTCCGGGAATGCTGCCCGCCCCCAGCCGCCCACTCCCCAGCACGCCCGCCTCCCCCGCCGTCCGGGCCTGGCGCCGGCTGCTGGCGGTGTTCCTCGTCGTCGCCGCCGCCGCCGCGGCCGCCGCGCGAGAGGGCCGGCCGAACATCGTCGTCATCCTTTCCGACGACCAGGGCTACGCCGACCTCGGCTCCAATCCCCACCACCGGCCCGAGGTCGCGACACCCCACCTCGACGCCCTCGCGCGTGAAGGCGTCCGCTTCACGCAGGGCTACATCAGCGGGCCGGTGTGCTCGCCCACCCGGGCCGGCCTGATGCTCGGCCGCTACCAGCAGCGCGTCGGCGTCTACACGGCGGGCGACGGCGGCCGGGGGTTCGACCCGGCGATCCCGATCTTTCCGGCCCTGCTGCCAGCCGACTACGCGAGCATCGCCATCGGCAAATGGCACCTCGGCCTCGACGACGACTATCCCGCGTTGCGGTGGCACCCGATCAACCGCGGCTTCAAGGAGACCTACAACTTCATGGGGCGCGGCGGACACGACTACTTCAAGAGCACCGGGGTGAAGGGGGGCGACGACGAGTCCGCACCGCTTTACCGAGGACGCGAGCGCATCGGCTTCCAGGGTTACCTCACCACGCGCTTCAGCGAGGAGGCGGTCGCGTTCATCGGCCGCCAAAAGACGGCGCCGTTCTTCCTCTACCTCGCCTACAACGCCGTCCACGCGCCAGCCCAGGCGCCGCCGGCGGACATCGAGCGGGTGCGGCGGGCCCATCCTGGCCTCAGCGAGGCGCGCGTGATTTTGATGGCGATGCTCCACCATCTCGATCTCGGGGTCGGGGCGGTCGTCCAGCAGCTCAAGGCGGAGGGTGTGTGGGAGAACACGCTGCTGTTCTTCCTCACCGATAACGGCGGGGCCAAGGGGATGGAGGCAAACAACGCGCCGCTGCGCGGTTACAAGGCTAGCCTGTACGAGGGCGGCATCCGCACGCCGTTCCTCGTCAGCTGGCCGGCGCGCTTCCCCGGGGGCCGCACCCTCGACACGCCCGTCATCTCGCTCGACATCCTGCCGACCGCGCTCGAAGCCATCGGCGCCGCTGCACCGGCGGGCACGGTTTTTGACGGCAAGAGCCTCCTGCCCCTGCTGACCGGCGCGACCACGCGCCACCACGAGAAGCTCCATTGGAGCAGCGGCGGCCTGAACGGGGAATGGGCCGTGCGCCAAGGCGATTGGAAACTCCACGCCCTCCGCGACCAGCGCGAGCTCATCCACCTCACCGACGATCCGGCCGAGGCGCGGAACCTCGCCGCGCAGCACCCCGACAAGGTCCGAGCGCTCACTGCGCTCCACGAAGCTTGGCTGGAGCCGATGGCGGAGCCCATCACGGGTGGCTCGAAACGCTGGGCAGCGGCCGGCGGGGAAGAGCGCCAGCGAGCGAAGGATCGCGCCGCCAAGAAGGCGTCCCGGAAGCAGGAATTCGCGCCCGGGAAGCAATCCGGCCAAACGAATCAGCCGTAACGGCCGGTCGCGGAGGAAGTTGGTGGTAGGACCTGGATTCGAACCAGGGAAGGCGTAAGCCAGCAGATTTACAGTCTGCCCTCGTTGGCCACTTGAGTATCCTACCGAAAGGGTCGAAGACCGTCTGGCCGGGCGGGGGCGACGGCAAGGATTTTTTTCCCCGCGCCGCGCCCCCGGGAGGCGTTACTTCGCCGCGGCCGCGACGAGTTCGAGGAAACTGCGCGCCTCGAGGCTCGCGCCACCGATCAGGCCGCCATCGATATCCTTCTGCGCCAGCAGCTCCGGCGCGTTGGCGGGCTTCATCGAACCGCCGTAGAGGATCCGGATGCGCTGGGCCGCGGCGTCGCCGAAGAGCTTCACCAAGAGGCCGCGGATGAACGCGTGCACCTCCTGCGCTTGCTCCGTCGTCGCCACCTTGCCGGTGCCGATCGCCCAAACCGGCTCGTAGGCGATCACCAGGGACGCGGCCAATTCGCGGCTGACGCCCTCGAGGCCGCGTTCCAACTGGGTCTGCACGACCTTGAGGGTGGCGCCCGCCTCGCGCTCGGCGAGGGTCTCGCCCACGCACACGATCGGCCGGAGCTGGTGCTTGAGCGCAGCGAGCACCTTGCGGTTCACGCCCTCGTCGGTCTCCCCGAAGAGCGTGCGGCGCTCGCTGTGGCCGAGGATGACGTGCGTCGCGAAGATCGCGCGCAGCATTGGCGCCGAGACCTCGCCGGTGAATGCGCCGTTCGCCTCCGCGTGCATGTTCTGGGCGCCGAGGCGGACCTCGGAACCCTCGAGCACGCGGCCGACCGACTCGAGGGCGGTGAACGGCGGGCAGACAACCACTTCGACGGCCCCCTGCTTGCCGACGGCGGCGGCGATCTCCTGCGCGAGGGCAACGCCCTCCGCGGAGGTTTTGTTCATCTTCCAGTTACCGGCGATGACCTTCTTGCGGGTATTCATAGGGGGATCAGGACTCGAGGAACGCGACGCCGGGGAGCACCTTGCCCTCGAGGTACTCGAGGCTGGCGCCGCCGCCGGTGGAGCAATGGCTCACCTTGCTGGCGACCTTGAACTTCTTGGCCGCGGTGGCGGTGTCGCCGCCGCCGACGACCGTGGTGGCGCCCTTGGCGGTGGCCTCGGCAATGGCCTCGGCCATCGCGCGCGTGGCGCCGGCGAAGGCCTCGAACTCGAAGACGCCCGCCGGACCGTTCCAGACGATGGTGCGGGAAGAGAGGATCGCCTCCCGGTAGAGCGCGATCGAGCGCGGACCGGCGT
>JBILWD010000089.1:0-11748 GCA_044370095.1 Opitutaceae bacterium
ACTACCACCCTTCTGGTATCCGGTGGTCTGATGACCCTGATCGCCGTCGTCCGCCTGATGCGTCGAAAGGATCGCTGAGCCACCCCGAACCCCCGGAGCCTTCAGCCGCCGTCACGGCCGCTGGGGGTTTCAGGTACGCGCGGTTGCGGGCTCGCCTTGCCGCCGCCTCCCCCGCGGGCGCCGGACCCAAACGGGTCCCACAGGCGCCCCCAGATGCCGCGGGGATAGCGCTCCATTCCCTCGAAGCCCAAGCGGGCGGGGGTTTCCGGCTGCGCGGGCAGGTAGGCGGTGCCGAACAGCCAGTCCCAGAGCGACAGGCTGATGGAGAAGTTCTGCCCGTGGCGGCCGTGCAGCGCCACATCGTGGTGCCACGCGTGCAGGCGCGGGGAATTGAACACGTAGCCCAGCCGCCCCCAACCCCACGGGAGATTGGCGTGGGTGAGTTCGTGCAGCAGGGTCTGCACCGCGACGATCGCGAAGACGACGCTGTCGTCGACCCCCAAGACCACCATCGGCAGGTAGGCCACCAGCTTCAGGATCACCAGCTCGGCCCAATGGCCGCGGAAGGTCGCCAGCCAGTCCAGTTGCTCAATGCTGTGGTGCAGGCGGTGGAACCGCCACAGCCAGGGCACCACGTGCATCAGCCGGTGCACGTTCCACTCGATGAAATCCTTGACCACAAAGCAGACCGCGAATTGGAGCAGCCACGGCCAGTCCGACAGCAGGCGCAGCGACTCCCAGGGTATGCCTCCGCCGGCCGGCAAAGCCGCTTGAAACCAGCGCGCCAGCTGCACTCCCGCGAGCGCGAGCATCCAGCTCACGAAGTGGGTGTTGAACAGCAGCCAGAAGAGGTCCTGGTCCCATTCGGCACGGAACACCTTCTGGCCGGGATGCCGGGGCCAGACGCGCTCCAGCACGCCGACGCCCACGGAAATCAGCAGCAGCCAGAAGTAGTACTCTAGATACAGGGGCATCGGTCGACCTCGTTTGCCGGCTGGCGTTGCAACCCCTCCCTCATTCCCCGGTCCGGGCCTGACGGCGGCCGGTCGCGATCAGCAGTGCGAGCGCGGCCGCGGTCGCCACGACGTACGCGCCCGACGACGGCAGCGCGAGCCACGCAAGGCGCGCCTTCGCCGCCCCCGTGCTGCCCAATCCCGGCGCGAGGAACCCCGCCCAGAGCCAGTAAACGGAATAGGCCAGCCCACCCGCCCCCAGCGCCCACGCCACCAGCCGCGTGGGCCCCCGCGGCGCGTCCAGCGCGGCCAGGAGGACGATCAGGACGAGCGCGGTGGTCCCCATCGCCCCGGCGTGCAGGTGCGCCCGTTGCACGTACACCCAGGCCTTGTCCACGACCGGCTTGGCCAGCGCGGGGTCCCCCTTGTACAGGGTCGCGGTCACGGCCGCCGCATCGTCGCGGAGCCGCGCCTTCATTGCGTCCTCGGCCGCCCCGAAGGCAATGCCAATGGCCTGACCGAACAGGACGGTGAGCAGGGCGAGGCTCAGGCCGGGCCAGAAGGCGCCGAGCCGGGCGGGGAGGGAGCGGGTTTCCATCGGGTTTAAAAGTCGGCCGAGCCGGGCGTGCGCGCGAACGGGATCACATCCCGGATATTGGCCACGCCGGTCACGAACATCAGCATCCGCTCAAAGCCGAGGCCGAAGCCCGCGTGCGGCACGGTGCCGTAGCGCCGCAGGTCGAGGTACCACCAGTACTCCTTCTCGGGCAGTTGGTGGTGGGCGAGGTTCTCCCGCAGCACCTCCAGCCGCTCCTCGCGCTGGCTGCCGCCGATGATCTCCCCAATGCCCGGTACCAGCAGGTCCATCGCCCGGACGGTACGGCCGTCCTCGTTCACGCGCATATAGAACGGCTTCAGGGTACGCGGGTAATTGTACACGGTCACCGGGCACTTGAAGTGCTCCTCCGCCAGGTAGCGCTCGTGCTCGCTCTGCAGGTTGTCGCCCCAGACCACCGGGTGCTCCCAGGTCCGGCCGGACTTGGCCAGCAGCTCGATCGCCTCGGTGTAACTGCAGCGCTGGAACGGGCGCTCGAGCACGAAGTCGAGCCGCGCGAGCAGGCCCTGATCCACGAACTTCCCCAAGAACTCCAGATCGCCCGCGCAGTGCTGGCGGACGTCCCGGATGAGGTGCTTCACGAACTCCTCTGCGAGGGCCATGTTGCCCTCGAGGTCGCAGAAGGCCATCTCCGGCTCGATCATCCAGAACTCGGCCGCGTGGCGCGAGGTGTTCGAGTTCTCCGCCCGGAACGTCGGACCGAAGGTGTAGACGTTCGAGAGCGCGCACGCGAACACCTCCGCCTCCAGCTGTCCGCTCACCGTCAGGTACGCCTTGCGGGCGAAGAAGTCCTGGCGGAAGTCGACGTCGCCCGCCTCCGTCATCGGCGGATGCGAAGCGTCGAGGGTGGTCACCCGGAAGAGCTCGCCCGCGCCCTCGCAGTCGCTGGTGGTGATGATCGGGGCGTGGACGTAGGCGAAGCTCCGCTCCTGGAAAAATTGGTGCACCGCGTAGGCGAGGCGGCTGCGAATCCGGAAGACGGCGCCGAAGAGGTTGGAGCGCGGGCGCAGGTGGGCGATCTCCCGCAGGAACTCCAGGGTATGGCCCTTCTTCTGCAGCGGGTAGGTCGCATCGGCCTCGCCCACGATGGTCAGCGTCTCGGCCACCACCTCCCACTTTTGGCCCGCCCCCTGCGAGGGGACCAGTCGCCCGCGCACTTCGATCGCCGTGCCCGTAGACGCGCGCGGCAGGTCGGCCGCGTAATTCGGCAGCGTCGCCGGGGCGATGACCTGGATCCCCTTGAGCGAGGAACCATCGTTGAGCTCAACAAAGGAGAAGCCCTTGGCGTCGCGCCGCGTGCGCACCCAGCCCTGCAGCAAAATCGCGTCGGCCGGACCGGTGGCGAGGAAGGCGTCCTTAACTAGGGTGCGGGGGAGAGACATACGAAAGGGTGAAGCGAAGTCCCGGGAGGCCCCCAAGGCAAATCCGGGGGCGCAGTGGAGTTCAACCCGCGAGGGCGCGGGCGGCCCGCAGCGCGGGCACCACGGCCGCGCAGGCGGCATCGTTGTCCAGCGCGTTGAGCTTGGCGTTGAACGGTTCGCAGCGCGCCGGGCCGGCGTAACCCATCGCCCGCAGGGCCCCGACGAACGGCGCCGCCGGGATCACCCCCGTCGCCAGCGGCAACTCCCGCTCGTTGTCCTTCTGCAGCGCCTTGGGCACGCCCGCTGGCGCGTCGTTCAGGTCCACGCTGACCACGTCCTCCGCCCGCAGCGCCCGCAGCTCCTCCGCGGTGTCGCCGGCGGTCCACCAATGCCAAGTATCCAGGACGAGCCCGACGTTGCCTGTGCCGATGGCGGCGATCAGCTCCCGGGTCTCGGCCAAGGTATGCACAAAGGGGTAGCGCTGACCGACCAGCAGGAGCTGGGTGCCCACGTACTCCAGCCCGAGGCGGAGGCCGTGCTCGCCCAGAACCCGTGCGATCTCGCGCAGGCGCGCGGCGTGGCGGTCAAAGTTAGCCCGGTACGTCAGCTCGGCGTGGCTGGGGGAAAGCCAGGTGCCGACGCGATCGGCGCCCGCCCGGCGCAACGCGGCCGCGATCGCCGGAAGCTTGCCGAGGCCCTCGCGGAAGGTCGCCTCGTCCTTCCGGAAGTCCACGGTGAGGCCCGCCGCGGCCCACTGCAGCCGCTTGGCGCGCAGGTCCGCCACCACCTCGTCCACTTGGCCCGCCGCGAGGCCCGCCAGCTCGGTGCCGCGCGGCTCGACGGACTCGAACCCGTGGCGCGCCGCGAGGGCGTTCAGCTCCCGTTGGCTCTGCACGGTGACGCCGATGCTGCCGGGCGCGAGGGCGAGGGTCATCCCAAACGGAGCCGGGGCACCGGCGCGGGCTAGCGGGGCGAGGGCAGCGGTCTGGAGGAAGGTGCGGCGGTGCATCGGGGTAGGCCGCGACGCAAACGGTCCGCCGGCCCTTTGGCGACCCAAACCGGCCGGTTGCACATTGCGGTTGTCACCCGCCCCGCGGGCGGGCGTCTTGTCTCCGGTCCCCCTTCAGCCCCGGTCCCTCCCCGCCGATGCCCTCCCGCCCCGTCCATTCCCGTCGTTCCTTCCTGCGCCTGAGCGCCGCCGCCGCGTGGTGCGGCCCCCAGATCGTCGCCTCGGGCGTCCTCCGCGGCGCTACCGCGCCGAGCCGTCGCCTCAACGTGGCCGTCATCGGCTGCGGCAACCGCTCCCGCACCCTCATCCCGGCGCTGCTCGAGGAGGGCGCGCACATCGCGGCGCTGTGCGACGTCGAGGCGGCCCAGATCCGCGGGCTCAAGTCCGGCGCGCCCGCGCGCGACGGACGGAAGCGGAAGGACGGCGGCATCGCCGCCGGGATCACGAAGGCCCGCGAGTACGGGGATTTCCGGCGCCTGCTCGAGGTGGAGCGCAACCTCGATGCCGTGGTGATCGCGGTGGGCCAGCGCTGGCACCAGCCGATGAGCGCCGCCGCCCTCGGCGCCGGACGGCACGTGTTCTGCGAGAAACCGCTCGCCCACAGCGTGGCCGAGGCCCGTGCGATGGCCCGGCTGGTGCAGGGCACCAAATTGGTCACCCAGGTCGGCACGCAGGGCGGCGCTACGGATGCCTTCCGCCGCAGTATGGAGATTATCCAGGCCGGCCTGCTCGGGCCAGTGCGCGAGGTGCACTGCTGGATGGACCGCACGTTCCCGCCCAGCGTGCGCGTCGCCCGCGACGCGGATCCGCTGCCCGCGGACCTGAACTGGGACGCTTGGTGCGGCCCCTCGCCGGTCCATCCCTTCAAGGAACACTACCTCGGCGGGTGCCTCCAGTGGGGGCGCTGGCTCGACTACGGCGACGGTCACCTCGCTGATATGGGCGCCCACGCCCACAACCTCCCGCTGCGCGCCCTCGAGCTCGGGGCGCCGGTGCGGGTGGCGGTCAAGTCCTCCGAGCCGGCCCTCGATTCCTATCCGGCCGAGAACAGCTTCCGGTGGGATTTCGCGGCGCGGGGCAAGTACCCGGCGGTGAGCGTCTGGTGGCACGACGGTCCCCGGGCCGCGCCGCCGGTCGAGTTGACCCGCGATCTGGTCGCGACCTACGGCAAGGTCCCGACCAACGGCTGCCTCTTCATCGGGGAAAAGGGTATCCTCTGTGCCGATGCCTGGGGCCAGAAGGGCGTGATGCGCCTCCGCGGCGATGCGAGCCCCAAGTGCCGCGGCGTGCTCGACCACGAGGCCCAGCGGAACCTGCCAGCGGTGTACCCGCGGACCCCGGGCCAGAACCACCTCGCCGAGTTCCTGGAGGCCTGCAAAGGCGGGCCGCCCACCTTCCAGAACTTCGAGGTCGCCGCGCGCGCGGCGGAGTTCGGGATGACCGGCATTGTCGCCCTCCGCGTCGGCCGCGAGATCACCTGGGACAGCGCCGCCCTCAAGGCCCCGGGCTGCCCCGAGGCCGACCGCTGGATCCACCTGCCCCAGCGTCGCGACTGGCTGGCCTGAGCCCCGCGTTGCCGCCTCCGGCCCGGCGTTTGGAATCGCCCCGGCCCGTTCTCCCCGCGCCGGCTCGACCTTGCGCCCGGCCACCGCACAGTCGGGCGACGTCCCGTATGGCTCCCGCCCGCCCCGCGCTTGCCCTGTTTACCCTGTTCGCCGGTCTTGTCGCCGCGCCGCGCCCCGCCCTCGCGGGTGCCGCCCCCGCGCCGGCCGCCTCCCTGATCGCCTCGCCCGAGGAGGGCTGGCCCCAGTTCCGCGGCCCGCGCCGCGATGGCATCAGCGACGAACGCGGCCTCCTCCCCGAATGGCCGGCCGACGGCCCGCCGCTCGTGGCCACCCTCACCGGCCTCGGCAAGGGCTTCTCCTCCCCGGTCATCACCGGCGGCCGGATCTTCCTCACGGGTGACTTCGGCGCCGAGACCCGGATCCTCGCCTTCGACCTCACCGGCCAGCCCCTCTGGAGCGTGACCAACGGCGCCGCTTGGCTCAACCAGTACCAGGGCGCCCGCGGCACCGTCGCGGTCCGCGGCGGCCGCCTCTACCACCAGAATGCCCACGGGCGCGTGGTCTGCCTCGACGCCGCCACCGGCCGCGAACTCTGGGCGGTCGACCTGCTCCAGCGCTTCAAGGGCGAGAACATCACTTGGGGGCTCAGCGACTGCCTGCTGGTCGATGACCGGCTGGTCTACACGTCCCCGGGCGGCCGCGAGGCTTCCCTCGTCGCCCTCGACCGCGAGACCGGCGCGGTCCGCTGGCAAAGCCCGCCGCAGTTCCTCGCCGAGAGCCCCGACACCCCCGAGGGCGCCGGCTACGCCGCCCCGATTCTGGTCCGCTTCGGCGAGCGCCGGCTGCTCGTCGGCAATACCCAGCGGCACCTCTATTGCGTCGATGCCGACACCGGCGAGGTCCAGTGGCGCCGCGAGCGCAAGACCCCGTACTCCGTGATCGCGATGATGCCGGTGCTCGTGGGCGATGCCATCTTCTCCACGGCGCCGATGAGTGGCGCCGCCGGCCTGCACCGGCTCGTCCCGCCGTCCACCCCTGGCGGCAAGATCGGGGTCGCTGACGTCTGGTCAGCGCAGTTGGACACCTGCCAGGGAGGGGTCGTGCACGCGGGCGGACGGCTCTTTGGCTCCCATTATCCCAAGGGCCGCGGTTGGACGGCCCTCGATGCCCGCACCGGGGAGACCCTCTATAACGCCCCCGAGTTCGCCAAGGGCTCCCTTCTCCACGCGGATGACCGGCTTTACGTGCTGACCGAGGACGGCTGGGCCCTCCTCGTCGACCCCGCCGCGCCCGCTTTTGCCCTCCAAGGGCGCTTCCGTTTCGTGACCGCCAAGGACCGCGACGCTTGGGCGCACCCCGTGATCTGGGACGGACAGCTTTTCCTGAGATACCATAATACCATGGAAAGCAGGCGGATAAGGAAGTAACACGGCGCGCGAAAAAGACCTCCGCTAATACCAAATGTGTGTGGTGCTACTGGGTCGGCTGAAATGCGGATTCCGGTTGCGCGGGGGAGGGGGCTATGACTTCTTGGTGCTTCCTTCGCTTAGCGAAGGTTTTGGGGTAACTAAGAAAGCAATGCCCGCCGTGTAGGGGTACACGGCGGGCTCTTTCTTTTCCGGGGGGCGAAGCCTCCCGCGGCGTTGCCGCCCTCCCTTCAGAGCGACGGTCTCCAGGCTGCTGCCAGCAGCGTGGGTCGCGTCAGGTCTCCGGCAAAGCAGATCTTCCCTCGTGCGGACCCCAGCAGGTGGCGTCGCGCCCCGACGGCCGTGAACAGGAAATCCCCCTCGCGGTCGCGGATTCGCACCATCCTGCCCCGGCGCGCCTCGGCCTTGAAGGCGGCAAAATCGCGGAGGAAGGTGCGGAGATTCGTGTTCATCGCGGGAAAGCGCCGCGGTTGCCTTATTCTGGCAAGCCCGCCGGCGGCCCCCGTCGCCTTCGCCGCCGGGCCCACGCGACCCCGAGGGCGGCCGCGCCGCCGGCGAGGGCGATCCCGGCGGGTTCCGGCACCGCGGAGGTGGCGAGGCTCAGGTTGTCCAGCCCGAGTCCCTGGGAGTTCGCGCCGCCGGTGTCGAAGGTCCACCGCAGGTACAGCGACCCGCCCGGGGCGAGGTCGAGGCCGGGCAGGCTCACGCTCCGCGCCACGGTCGTCAGGGGCGTCCCGAAGCCGTACGCGCTCGGGCCGGGCGCGAAGGTCCCGCTGTCCCCGGCCGTCGCCGTCGTCCAATTCACCCCATCCACCGAATGATGGAAGGTGATCGCCGCCGGCGTGGTGTTGATGCGGTAGCGCTCGTAATCGAAGGTCAGGTCGACCTGCGCGAGCGGCACTTCGAGGGTGTTCTGAAACCACGCGAGCAGGCTCACCGGACTCGGCTGCCCGGAGGAACTCATCACCCCGGGCGCCCGGTCCGCCGCTGATTGGCCCCAGTTGTAGCGCCCGCCCACGGTCGGTGACCCGCTGCTCGCCTGGGCACTGGTGGTGAAGAGGTTCGTCGGGTCATCCCAGCGCACGGTCAGGTCCCCTGGCGCGCTGAACCGCCAGCCCGTGGGCAGCGCCGCGGTGGCGCTGGTGCCGAACAGATCGAAGTTCTCCTGCTGCGTGGTGCCGGGCGCCGGCAAGGGGATCTGCGAGGCGAGGGTGCAGACGAGGACCAGCAGGAGGCCAAGCCCGGCCAGGAGCGGCCGGGAAGGGTGGGGGAGGGAGGGGAATGGCATAACGGGGAGGAGCGCGGGCAGTGGTGGTGGCCGGCACCGTGGTTACCCGCGCTGGCGCGGCCCAGTCCCGCGCGTCCCCGAAATGCGGGGCAATTGGGGCGGCGTTTTGGCGTTGCCCCAGCCCGGCCCCGTCGAGGCAATCCGCGGATGTCCGGTGCCCGCGCCTCCCCCCGCCTCCGCGCCTTCGCTGGCGCGGGCCTGCTGGGGGCGCTGCTGCTGGCCGCCTATGCCGGCTCGCTCCGAGGCGAGTTCCTCTGGGACGACGACCTCCACATCACGGCCAACCCGACCATTGTCGGGCCATTGGGCCTCGCGGAAATCTGGACTTCCGCCCGCGCCCATTACTTCCCGCTCGTGCTCACCAATTTCTGGGTGCAGCACCAGCTCTGGGGCCTCGAGCCGCTCGGCTACCGGTTGGTGACGCTCCTCTGTCACGCGGGCGCGGCGCTGCTGCTCTGGCGCCTGCTGCTCGGCCTCGGGGTGCCCGGCGCGTGGCTCGGCGCCGCGCTCTGGGCGCTGCATCCGGTGCAGGTCGAATCGGTGGCCTGGATCTGCGAACTCAAGAATACGCAGTCCGCGGTGCTCTTCCTCGCGGCGGCCCTCTGTTACCTCCGCTGGCTCGATGCCCGCGGCCAACCGGGCGCCGGGCGCGCCTACACCGCGGCCCTGGCGTGCGCGGCCCTGGCGATTTTGAGCAAACCCTCGACGGTGATGCTGCCCGTCACGCTCGCGCTGCTCGGCTGGTGGCGCCGGCGCACGCTGGCGTGGGCCGACCTGTGGCCACTCGCGCCGTTCCTCGCCCTGTCGGCGGCGGCCGCCGGCTGGACCATCTGGGAACAGCGTTACAACTCGGGCGCGCTGGGGCCGGAATGGAGCCAAACGCCTGCCGAGCGGCTGATCCTCGCCGGCCGCGTAGTCTGGTTTTACCTAGGCAAACTCGCCTGGCCTGAGCCACTCGTGTTCATCTATCCGCGTTGGTCCCTCGCCGCGGGTAACCCGCTTTCGTACCTGCCGGGCGTGGCCGTGGTGGCGGCGCTGGCCCTGCTGTGGCGCTATCGGACGCGGCCGGCGGCCGCGGCGGGCTTCCTCGCGGCGGGGCACTTCGCGGCGCTGCTCTTCCCGGTGATGGGGTTCTTTAACGTCTACTTCTTCCGCTATTCCTTCGTCGGGGACCATTTCCAGTACCTCGCCAGCATCGGCCCGCTGGCCCTCGCGGGCGCGCTGCTCTCGCGCTGGCGCCCGGCGGCCGCGATCGCGGTGGTCGCGCTGGGGGCGCTCAGCTTCCGCGAGGCGCGCGAATACGTCTCCTCCGAAACCCTCTGGCGCAGTACGCTCGCGCGGAATCCCGGGGCGACGATGGCTTGGCTCAACCTCGGGCACACCCTCCAGCGCCAAGGCCGCACCGGCGAGGCGATCGCGATCTTTCGCTCCGTCCTTGAACGCCACCCGGACAACCTCGAGGCGCATAACGACCTCGCGGGTGCCCATCTCCTGCAAGGGCGGCCGGCCGACGCGCTGCCGCACCTCGAGCGGGCGGTGGCCTTGGCGCCGGGCCGCGCCGAATTCCACAAGAACCTTGGCAACGCCCTGCAGGCCCTGGGTCGCCCGGAGGCGGCGCTCGAGCCCCATCGTCGCGCGCTGGAACTGGAGCCCACGCTCGCGGAGGCGCGGGCCGGGTTCGGTTTCGGGCTCGTGTTGACCGGACGGGTGGAAGAAGGCCTGACCGAACTGGAGCAGGCGGTGCGGGAGGCCCCGCGGCACGCGGGCATCCGCGGCCTCGCGGCCCGCGGGAATGCACGGGCGGGTCGGACGGCGGTGGCGCGCGGGCACTTCGAGGCGGCGGTGGAACTGGATCCGGGTTCCGCGGAAGCGCAGAACAACCTTGGCACCGCCCTCGCCCTCGCCGGTGAAGCGGACCGCGCCCGCGACTGCTTCACGCGCGCCCTGCAGCTGGCGCCCGGCTTCACCGCGGCCCGCTTCAATCTCGCGAATGCCTTCCTCTCCGCCGGTCGCTGGGCCGAGGCGGCGGCGGAGCTCCGGGTGGTTGCCACCGATCGCCCCGCCGATCCCGAGGTGCGGGCCCGGCTGGCGGGCGCCTTGGCCAACTCTGGGGACCTCGCCGGGTCCGTCACCGCCTACGTGGCCGCGCTCGAATCCCCGGCTGCTCTCCCCGAGTGGCGCGAACAGTACGCGCAGGTGTTGCGCGCCCTCGGCCGGCCCCGCGAGGCGCTTGAGCAACTGGAGCTCGCGGCGGAAGCCCGGCGAACCCGGCGCTGAAGCGGGCGGAGCCCGGTCGGAGGATCGCTCCGTACCGGGTCAGGTGTCCGCGAGCGCGTTGGCGGTGTTGCGGTGGTCGGGCCCGGTGAAACGCTCCGACTGTTCGTCCGCGTGGTAGCTGGAGCGGACGAGCGGCCCGCTTTCGACCACCCCGATGCCGAGCCCCAGTCCGAATTCCTTCCAGCGCGCGAACTCCTCCGGCGGGGCCCAGCGGGCGATCGGCAAATGCTTCGGCGTCGGCTGCAGGTACTGGCCGATGGTCAGGATGTCCGTGCGGTCCGCGGCGATGTCCCGCAACGTCTGCTCCACCTCGCTCGGCTCCTCGCCGACCCCGAGCATTATTCCGGTCTTCGTCGTGAAACCGCGGGACTTCGCGTGCCGCAGGACGGAACGCGAACGGTCGTAGCGGGCTTGGACGCGGACCGGCTTCTGGAGGCGTTCGACCGTCTCGAGGTTGTGGTTGTAGATGTCGGGCTTGGCGTCGAGGACCGTGTCGACGTGGGCGAGGTTGCCCTTGAAGTCGGGGGTGAGCACCTCGATGGCGGTGCCCGGGTTGCGGTGGCGGATCGCGCGGATCGTGGCCGCCCAGACCGACGCGCCGCCGTCGGCGAGCTCGTCCCGAGCGACGCTCGTGATCACGCAGTGCCGGAGGTTCATCGTGGCGACGGCCTCCGCGACGCGGGCGGGTTCGCCGAGATCGAGCTCGGTGGGCCGACCGGTCTCGATGGCGCAGAACGTGCAGGAGCGGGTGCAGATGTTCCCGAGGATCATCAGCGTGGCGGTCCCGCGGGACCAGCATTCGCCGAGGTTGGGGCACTGGGCGCTCTGGCAGACCGTGTGCAGGCGGTTCTCCTCCACCAGGCGGCGGGTCGCGAGGTAGCCCGGTCCGCCGGGGAGGCGGGCGCGGAGCCACGCGGGTTTGCGCGGGGAGGCGGTGGCGGAGGACATCGGGGGAGCAAACGCACACGACCCCCGGGCAAGCGCAAGCGGCATTTGCGGGGTGGGGGACGGGGTGGGTACTGGCGGCTGGCGGGCTCGTTGTAACTGGGGCGCGCCTGCCCGCCGTCTCGTCCACCGTAGTCTTGGCGGAGGCGGAAGCCTTGGCGAAGGTGGGCCGCCCCGGTCCGTGCCGACCCCAACGCATCCCTCTCGCTCCCCACTACCCACCCCTCGCTCCTCCCCAGCCCCCCAGCTTGCCTGCGGTTCTCCCGCAGTGATCCTACAGTCATCCTTCGGTTATCCTTCGGTTTTT
>JBILWD010000332.1:0-3838 GCA_044370095.1 Opitutaceae bacterium
TGACGGGCTACGGCGAGGCCTCGATGCCGCCGCACCTCGGCGAGAGCCAAGCCTCCGTCGACATTTTCCTCCGCCAGGCCGCGCCCCTGCTCGCGGCGGTGAGGGACCCGTTCCAGACGGAGGAGATTCTGCCGGCGCTCGACGCCCTCGCACCGGGGAATGCGGCCGCCAAGGCGGCGGTCGACATCGCGTTGCACGACTGGATTGGCCGGAGCCTGGGTCAGCCGCTGTACCGCCTCTGGGGCCTCAATCCGGCGCGGGCGCCGCTGACGTCCTTCACCATCGGGATCGATGTCCCGGAGGTCGTGCGGGCGAAGGTCCGCGAGGCGGCTCCCTACCGCATCCTCAAGGTCAAGCTGGGCCGCGACTGGGCGACCGACCAAGCGATGATCGAGACCCTGCGCGCGGAGACGGCCGTGCCCTTGACCGTGGATGCGAACCAGGGGTGGCGCGACCGCGAGGACGCGTTGCGGCGGATTACGTGGCTGGCGGGGCGCGGGGTGGAGTTCGTCGAGCAGCCGATGGGCCGGGAACAGCTGGCGGACACGGCGTGGCTGCGGGAGCGGAGCCCGTTGCCGCTCTACGCGGACGAGAGCGTGCAGCGCCTGGCCGATGTGCCCGGGCTGCGGGGCGTGTTCGACGGGATCAACCTCAAGCTGATGAAGTGCACGGGCCTCGCAGAGGCGCGGCGGATGATCACCGTGGCGCGGGCTCTTGGGCTGAAGGTAATGCTCGGGTGTATGACGGAGACCTCGTGCGCGGTGTCGGCCGCGGCGCAGCTCTCGCCGCTGGTGGACTGGGCGGACCTCGACGGCGCGCTGCTGATCGCGAACGATTGCTTCGACGGGATCGGATTTACCGACGGGCGGATCGTGTTGCGCGACCGGCCGGGCATCGGCGTGGTGCCGCGTAGCCTGGCGTGAGGCCTCCCGCCCTGCTTTTGGGATCGCCGCGGCCGTGGCGGGCGGCAGGGTCCACGCGATGCTGTTGACCTGCCAGGCCGGATACGAGGCGCTGCTCGCACGCGAGGTGGCCGAGCGGTGGAGCGGCGTGGTGCGGGAACAGGGTCCGGGCTGGGTGCGCGTGGAAGCTGCGTGGCCCGGGTTCGTGGCGGAGGGGATGCCCGCCTTCGCGCACCTGGCGCTGCTCGCGCCGCTTGAGGTGAAGGGGGAGAGCGTCAACGCGCTGGCGGGTGCGGTCAGCGATCATTTCCTAGAGGGACTGCGCGGGGAACGCGTGGAGGCGCCGTGGCCCGCGGTGTGGCAGGGGCCGGCGGAACTCGTCGGCCTCGGGCGGCGGATCAGCGCGGTGGAGGCGGCCTGCGCCGAGCAGGTGCGGCGCCGGGTGGCGCGCATCGCCCGCCTCGCGGGCGCGGAGCTGCCGCGTGGGCCGGGACCCGTGCGTGCGCGCGGGCTGTTCGTCCATTTCACCGATTTCGGCCGCCTGTGGGTCGCGCGGGAGGCGTGGGTGGCCGGGCCGCGGCGGATGGCGGACGACCCCCTCGCGCCGTCGCGCTCCTACCTCAAGGTGGAGGAAGCCTACGCGGTGCTGGGCGTGGAACCGCGGTCGGGCGAGCAGGTGTGTGACCTTGGCGCCGCGCCGGGCGGCTGGAGTTACAGCGCGGCGCGCCGCGGGGCGCGGGTGGTCGCGGTCGACAACGGCCCGCTCAAGGGCGGCGCGCTCGGCCATCCCGGCATCGATCACCGGCGGGAGGATGCCTTTCGTTTCCAGCCGCCCGCCGGTGAGCCCTTCGATTGGCTGTTCTGCGACCTCGTCGAGGAACCGCATCACGTGCTCGCGGACCTGGTCACGCCGTGGCTTGCCCGTGGCTGGTGCCGGCGCTTCGTCGTCAACCTGAAGTTTGGGCGCGTCGACGCGGTGCGGCTCCTCCGCGAGCTGCGCGCGCCGGAGGGGCCGTTCGCGCGGCACGCCCCGGGGGCGCGGGTGCTCCACCTGTTCCACGACCGCGAGGAGTTCACCGTAGTGGGCGCCGTCGCCGGCCTTGCGCCCACGCCCGCCGCGGCCTCAGCGTGAATGCGATGTCGTCCCGCGTTCCACCCGCCGCCCCGTCCCCCGCGCCCGCCACAGGCGAACTCCGCCTCTGCGGCTTGGCGGCCGTGCGCGCACGCTTCCAGCGTGATCCCGGGTCGTTCCAGCGGCTTTATTTCGACGCCGCCACCGGGCGCAAAATCGGGGTCCTCTGCCGCGTGCTGGCGCAGGGGAAACGGATTTATCGGCAAGTCACGAGCGAGGAGCTGGAGCGCATCGCCGGCTCCGTGCACCACGGTGGGATCGTCGCGGTGGTGACACCGCCGGCGGTGCGGCCCGTCACTCCGGAGGTTGTCGCCCGCTGGGTGCGGGACGGCGCGGGCGTGCTGCTCCTCGAGGGTATCGGCAACGCGCACAACCTCGGGGCGATCGTGCGGACGGCGGCGTTTCTCGGCGTGCCGCATCTGGTGCTCGCGGGCGACGCCGCGGCCGCGCAGCCCAATGACGCGGCGCATCGGGTGGCGGAAGGAGGCTTCGAGCACGTGGCCCTGTGGCGGACCACGGATCTCCCCGGTCTTATCGGTCAACTCAAGGTGTCCGGGGGCGAGGTGACCGGCGCCGCGACGCGGGGAGGGGTGGTCCGGCCGGGTTCGCGGGTGGCCGGACGCAGCCTGCGCGCGGTGGCGCTGGGTAACGAGGAGAACGGCCTCTCCCCCGCGACGGCAGCCGCGTGTTCCCAGCGCGTGACCCTGCCGGGCAGCGGCCGAGTCGAGTCCCTCAACGTCTCCGTTGCGGCCGCGCTGATGATCTGGGAGTATTTGCGGTCCAGCAAGTAACGTTAGTTTTCGGGCTCCCGGCACACCCTTGCCCACCGCCGTCCGGCGTGGACTCGGGCACGGTGTGTCCGGGCACTTCTCGGCTTGCGTCGCGGGGCGGTTGGACTTGGAGTCGTCTTTTCTTCTCTCCTCCATGGACACGATCTCTCGCGAAAATAACAACATGCTCCCGATCGCCGGGATCCTCGTCGGACTGGTCGGCGTGGTTCTTGGCGGCATTGCGCTAGCGCAGGCCTCGAAGGCTAATCGCGGCGTGGCGGAGCACCAGCCCCGCGTCGACAAGGTCGACGCGATGGAGTCACAGGTGAGCAGCGCCGCCGCGGCGGCCGATAAGGCGGCGAAGGACGTTCGCGATCTGACCCGCTCGACGCAGGAGGCCTTCAACGCGGTCGGCGGCAAGCTCGGTGAGTTCCAGACCTCGATCACCAAGATCGAGGACGCGATGAAGAAGCCCGTGGTCGTGGCCGACAAGGCCGGCAAGAAGTCCGGCCCCGCGGTCGCTGGTCCCGGCGAGTATTTGGTCAAGGCCGGCGACGGCGGCACCAAGATCGCCCGCACGCTCGGCGTCTCGATCCAGGACCTCCAAGCGGTCAACCCCGGGGTGAACTGGAACAAGCTTTCGGTTGGCCAGAAGCTCAAGGTGCCGGCCAAGAAGTAAGGTTCTCCCTTTGTCCTTTCCTGCCTCCCGCGCCCTGCGCCGGGAGGCTTTTTTATGAGCTCACCCGGTCCCGCCCGCTGGCAGCGCCTCGGCCACGAAGTGCGCCTGACCACGCGGATCTTCGATGTGCACGGCGTGCGCTACCGGCATCCCGGTCGTGGGACGGAGCGCGAGTTCATCGTGGTCCGTCCGCCGGACTGGGTGAACGTGGTCGCGGTGACGCCTGACGCGCGGATCGTGTTGGTGCGGCAGTTCCGCTTCGGGATCGACGGGTTCTCGCTGGAGATTCCGGGAGGGATGATGGACCCCGACGAGCAGGATCCGGTCGCGACGGCGCGGCGCGAGTTACGGGAGG
>JBILWD010000333.1:0-3819 GCA_044370095.1 Opitutaceae bacterium
CGCATCCTTGCCCGGCGCACCGCCGAGCGCCTGCACCACCGCCGTGCGCAGCGGGGCCGGGGTGGCGGGCGCGGCGAGCAGGTCGCCGAGCACGGTGAGCGCGTCCGCGCGCGTGCGCGGGAAGGCTAGGAGGCTAGCGGCGAGCTCCCCGCGGCGCGGGCCCGGCTGGGCGGCGTCGGCGAGATCGCGGAGCATCTGGCGGGTGACGGCCTCCGCGCCGGCCGCGAGTTGGCCGGTGCGGTCCCACTTCGCCACCAGCGGTAGCGTGGCCGCGACGGTGTCGGGGGCGGCGAGGAGACGCTGCAGCAGGCGGGCGGTGGTTTCGTCGACGAACGCGGGGGCCTCGAGGCCCGCGAGGCCGCGGAGCAGGGCGTTCTTCACCGGGTGCGCGGCGGCGGGCGCGTTGGCCACGGCCTGGACGAGCGCGGTCGCTTGGCCGGCAGGCAGGGCGGGCGCGAGCGCGGCGACGAACGGCGCGAGGGCCCCGGGCTGCGGCGCCTGCAGCGCGAGGAGCACATAGTCATTGGCGCGCTCGACCGCGGCGGCGACCAGCGCGGAGCGGATCCAATCGTCCGTCGCGGCGGCGAACTCCGCGAGGACGGCCTCCTGCTGGGCGCGGGTGGTGGCGGCGCGGGCGGCCGCGTGGCGCTGCTCGGGCAGGCTGCCGATCGGCCCGCGGTTGATCTGGGTGAGGGCGCGCGCGCCGGTGGCGCCGTGGTTCTCCTGCACCAGCCGCCAGGCGGTCTTACGCACGTGGGCGTTGGGGCTCTGCTCGATCGTCCGCACCAGCCCGGCGAGGTCGCGGCGGTCGAGGGCGGGCACCGGCAGCGGCTTCGCTTCGCGGTGGTCGACGCGCCAGATGCGGGCGAAGTAGTGGTCGCGATCCGGCCGCACGGCGGCGTTGGCGGGCCCGTGCTGCGGCCCGCGGGTGTCGTTGTGAATCACTGCCTGGTTATAAAAATCAATCACGTACAGCGCGCCATCGGGGCCAACGCGCGTGTCGATCGGCCGGAACCACAGGTCGCGGCTGCGGATGAACTCGGTCTGCTCGCGGCCCGCCTCCTTCTCCGTGCGGTAGCTGGTGCCGTCGCGGCGCACGAACTGCTGGTGGACGATGTTGAGCGTCGGCTCGCCGGTGAAGTAGCTGTAGTTCCACTTGGCGGGCCAAGTGCCCCCCTCGTAGACGGCGCAGCCGGAGGCGGCGGTGAAGCGGCCGACCTGGTCGATCTGTACGTAGGCCTGCTCGGGCCACTCGATCGCGGGGAAGCTGCGCTGGTTGGTGATCATCCCCTTCCAGGTGGTCGCCCCGGGCATCTTGCCCCGCGCCAGCACGGACTCCGGCAGCAGGCTGTGGAAGAACACGGTGCCGCTGGTCGGCTGCGTCCAGAAGATCTGCCCGTCCCAGGTGGTCTCGAGGCCCCAGGTGTTGCCGTTCTTCGAGTTGTACTGCTCGAACGCCGAGCCGTCCGCCTTGAAGCGCACGACGCCGCTGCCGCCTGGGCCGAAGGCGCGCCCGTCCGCGCCCGCCGCGACGTCGCCCTGCGAGTAGCCGTGCGTCGCGTAGATCCAGCCGTCGAGGCCCCAGCGGAGGTTGTTGATCACGGCGTGGGTGTCCCGGATGCCGAGTCCCGTGTAGAGCCGCGTGCGGCGGTCCGCCACGTCGTCGCCGTCGGTGTCCTCGAGGAACCAGATGTCCGGCGCGGCCGCGGCGATGACCCCGCGCCCGTGGAAGACGAAGCTCGTCACCAGCTCGAGGCCGTCGGCGAAGACCTTTTTGCGGTCCATCACGCCGTCGCCGTCGGTGTCGCTCAGGATCGAGATGCGGTCCTCGGGGGCGCGGTCGACCTTGGCCCCGCGTAGGTTCCCGCTTTCCTTCCACGCGTCGGTGACCGGGGCGCGGCGGCCGTTGGGGTACTCGGGGGTTTCGGCGACCCAGAGGCGGCCGCGCTCGTCCCAGTCGAGGTTCATCACCTTGTTGATGAGGGGTTCGGCGGCGACGAGGCCGACCTTGAACTCGGGGTGGACCTCGAGCTTGGCGGCGGCGGCGCGCGGGTGCGTGGGGCCGTCGGCCGGGTAGCGGAGGGCGTCGCCCAGTTCCTCGGGGCGGCAGAGCTCGTCGACGTTGGCGCGTTGGCCGGCCCAGGCGATGCCCCGGAGGAGGAGGGAGCGGTAGTTGGGCCGGTTGAAGTTCTCGTAGCGGTGGCCGGGGAGGGAGACGAACGCGCGGTAGCCGCGGGGCGCGCCCTCGAGCTGGCGCTCGTAGCTCCAGATCTGGGGCTGGATATCGTAGACGTTGACCCCCTTGCGCTGCGCCACGGCCTCGGCGGCGCGGGCCTGGGCCTCGCGGTTGCCGCGCCCGCCGGTGTCGATGGCCTTGGGCGTGTAGGCGGAGGCGAGCACCCGCGCGTTGGGGTGCATGTCCATGTCGTAGTAGATCTCGTCGTCCATCGCCCAGTTCGAGACCCCCTGCGTGACGGGGTGGTCGCGATCGGTGAAGTAGAGGTGCATCGGCGCCTCGAGCCACTTGGTGTGGCCGTGGCGCCACGAGCCGCCGATCACGTCGCGGTACCAGGCCGGGTCGCGGGAGACGGCGCCGGCGTGGATCACCACGAGGCCGCCGCCGCGGCGGAGGAAGGCGTCGAGGTTCGCGCGGTCCTCGGCGGCGGGGATGTTGCCCGCCTCCTGGGCGTGGAGGATGAGGACGTCGGTGGCCTCGAGCTGGGCGCGGGTGGGGAACGCCTCGGCTCCGGTGGCGCGGGCGCCGCGGGCGTTGAGCAGCGGCACCCATTCGGCGAGGAACCGCGGGTAGTCGTGGGCGCCGGGGCCGTGGGACTTCGGGCCGGAGCGGAGGAAGACGCGCAGCGGGGCGTCGGCGGCGAAGGCGGACGCGGCCAGCAGGCAGGCGAGGAGGCAGAGGCGTTTCATCGGGAGAAGGGGAGGGGTTTTAGAAGCGAGTGCGGCAGGCGGGGCGGCCCTGGCGGAGGGAGGCCCAGGGCTCCTGCGCGGAGACGTCGTGGGGGTCCGCCACCTCGGCCTGGCCGGGCGGCAGCTTCGCCGGGGAGAGGATGGCGAGGAAGACGAGCGGCTCGGGGTGCGGGTTGTAGGTGGCGTGGACCACCCCCGGCGGGATGTGCGCCATCTCGCCCGGCCCCAGCAGGCGGCACTCCGTACCGACCCACTGCTCGGCGCGGCCGTAGACCACGTAGATGATCTCCTCGCGGTGCGGGTGGTGGTGGAACGGGTGGCAGTGCATCCCGTCCATATTCGCCCGGACGAGCAGCAGCTTCTCGGCCGCGACGACGTCGGGGCGGCAGAGCCACTCGTTGTTGGTCCAGGGGTTGGGCTCGCGGAGGGTCTCCGCGGCGGTCACGAAGCGGCGTTCGGCGGGGTTCATCGGGAAAGGTGGGAGCGGCGGGGCGCCGCGGGCGGGGCCGGCGCTAGGCCGAAGTGCCGGGCGCGGGGCGGCGCGGCACCTCGAGCGCGGTGAAACGCCGGGTGAGGCTGGTCAGCGACTCCTCCACGCCCATCCGCTCGAGGCTGGAGGCGCCCACGAAGCCCACCGCCTCCGTGTTCCGGATCACGCGGTCCGCGTCCTCCGGCGTGTTGATCGGGCCACCGTGGGCGAGGAAGAAGATGTCCTTTCGGACCTGCGAGGCGGCCGCGATGATGTCGCGCGTCGTGCGCAGGGTTTGGTCCCAGCTGACGACCGCCTTCTGCACGCCGATGCTGCCCCCGACGGTGGTGCCCACGTGGGCGATGATCGCGTCGGCGCCGGCCTTGGCCATCTCGACGGCCTCCTCCGGGCTGCCGACGTAGACG
>JBILWD010000090.1:0-11669 GCA_044370095.1 Opitutaceae bacterium
AGGGCCTCCTCGCCGCTCGCCACGGCGTCCGCTTCGAACCCGTGCCGGCGCAGCCCAAGGCTGACGACGAGGCGGTTGGCCTCGAGGTCGTCGACGACCAAAATGCGCCCTCGGCCGTGGATCGGCGCCGCGGCCGGGCTGGGGATGGAGGCCTGTGGGAGCGGCAGCTCCGCGCGGAAGATGGAACCCCTCCCCGGTTGGCTCTCGCAGGTGAGCGTGCCGCCCATCAGCTGCACCAGCCGGCGGCTCACCGCCAGCCCGAGCCCGCACCCGCGGTGCTCGCGGTTGTGCGCCGGGTTGACCGTGCTGAACGGGGAGAAGAGGCGGTCCAGTTGGGCGGAGGAGATGCCCGGGCCGGTGTCTTCCACGCTGAGGCAAAGCCGACCGCGGCCGCCGTTTCGCTGCGGCTCCTCCCACGACATCTGAACCGAGATGGTGCCCTTGGCCGTGAACTTGACGGCGTTGTCTAGCAGCGCCCCGAGGATGCGGCGGTAACGGGCCTCGTCCCCCTCGAGCTGCAGCGGCGAGGAGAATTGCGCTTCGAAACGCAGCTCGAGGTGCTTGGTCTCGGCGGTGCCGGCGATCCCCGTCAGGGCCTGTCGCGCGGACTCCACGGGGCAGAAGGGGGCCCGGCGGAGCTCGAGGCGGCCGCTCTCTAGGCGAATAAAATCAAGCAGGTCGTCGATCAGCCCGGCGAGGCGCACTTCCTCCCGCGCGAGGTGCTGGACCAGGTTTTGTGCCTCCGTCGGCAAGCCCGCCTCGCCCAGAGCGCGCGTCAGGCCGCCGATCGCGGTGAGGGGGGTGCAGAGCTCGTGGCTGACTAAGGAAAGAAACTCCTGCTTGCTGCGATCGGCGCTGGCAGCAGCAGCGCGGGACTTGTCCAGCTCTTCGGCGAGGCCAGTCGCGTGGGCGCTCAGTTGCTCGACTTTGCCGCGGACGCGCGCGCGCGCCATCCGCTCGTGCAATAGCCAGCCGGTGAAGACCAGCAGTAGGGCGCGCAATCCGAGGCTCTTGAGGGCCGGGAGGCCGGCCATCAGATGCGTTGCCCCTTCCGCCGCACCCAGGCCGAGGAGCGGAATCAACATCAGGAGCAGCAGGCCCCGACGGGGGGGCGGGACGTCCGGACTCTCGCGGCGGCGGAGGCGCGCGTGGCGCCAAGCCATCACGAGGCTGATCCCGAGGAACACCGCCAGATCGAGGCGCCAGAGGGTGATCGCGGCGGCAGTCTCGCGGAGGATGTTCAGCACGGATTCCATGATGCGATTCTCGACCAAGGGGTCTAAACGACAAGCGGAGTGCCTACCCAGCGCCGCACGGCCGGGCTGGGTAGCGTCCGGGTGTGGGCGCGTGGAGACTACGTACCGGCGGACCCGAAGCTGCGACCTTCCGGAACGCCGCCGTCGAACTTCAATCCGTATCGTCCACCGCGCCAGAGCCGGCGAAGACATCCCCGACGTATTCGACCCCGAAGAAGTCGTCCGCCTCCAGCAACGCGAGGGTCCAGTCCGCGAGCTGCGCGCGCTCGCCGGCCCCCAGCGCGGGGTGTTCCACCTCGATCTCCTCTAGCAGCAGCCGCTTCGCCCCGTTCCGGTCCGGGATGGGTTTAAGGAGGTCCCCGGCTCGCTCCGCGAGGTCCTGGGCGAGCGGTCGGAGGTCCAAGATCATACTCCGGGCCCGGCCAAGGCCTCGGCCAGCTTCGCGGCGTCCTTGCCGCCGCCCATCGCAAAGTCGGGTTTGCCTCCGCCCTTGCCGCCGATGCGCGCGGAAAGCAGGGCAATGATCTTGCCAGCCTGATGGCCGGCGGCGATGGCCCGAGGGGAGCAGTAGGCGACTAGGCTAGCCTTGTCCCCGAGGATGGCGCCGAGTTGCACGACGCCTTCGCCAATGAGGCCAAGCACTTGGGAACCCAAGGTGCGGAGCGCTTCCGGGTTCTCCGCCGGTACAACGGCAGAGACGTGGCGCAGGCCGTCGCGCTCGACCGCGCGGGTGGCGAGTTCCGCCGCGAGCGCCGCGGCGGCCCGTTGCTCGTGGGCCCGCAGGCGCTTCTCTAGGTCCCGTTGATGGGCGAGCAGGGAATCGAGTTTCTGCACGACGTCGTGCGCGCCCGCGTTCAGGCGTGCGTTCACGGTTCCGAGGGCGGCTTCGCGGGTTGCCAGCAGATCCAGCGCTGGGGAACCGGAGACCGCCTCGATGCGCCGGGTGCCGGCCGCGATGGCCATTTCCGCGACGAGTTTGATCAGCCCGATTTCCCCGGTGGCGGCGACGTGGGTGCCGCCGCAGAGCTCGCGGCTGTAGCCGCCGATGTCCACCACGCGGACGATCTTGCCGTACTTTTCCCCGAAGAAGGCGAGCGTCCCCTCGGGCTTACGGTCGAAGTCGGTCTCGTAGGACTCGACCTTCGCGTTCTCGATCACGCGCTCGTTCACCAGTCGCTCGACCTCGCGCAGCTGATCCGGCGTGAGGGCTTCGAAGTGGGAGAAGTCGAACCGCATCCGGTCCGGCGTCTTGGAGGTGCCGGCCTGCCGCACGTGGGTCCCGATCGTGCGCCGCAGTGCCCAGTGGATCAGGTGCGCCGCCGAGTGGTGGCGGCTGATCGCGCGCCGCCGCACTGGGTCGACTGCGAGTTCCACCTCCGCTCCGGGTGAGAGGGCCGCGGTGGCTTCTGCGGGCACCTTGTGCAAGTGGCGGCCGGCCTTGTCCTTCACGCAGTCGGAGACCGGGATGACGGTGCCAGCGGCGGTGAGTGTGCCCGCGTCCCCGGCCTGACCTCCCATCTCGGCGTAGAAGGGGGTGGAGTCACACGCCACGAACGCATCGTCACCGGAACGGACCACTTCCAGCACCCGCGCGTGCTCCCGAAGCGATTCATAACCGGTGAAACGGGTGGGCGCGGCCGCGGGGGCGTCGGCGCCCTCGGTGGCGGCGACGATCACCTCGCGACGCTGCGCGGCCCGGCCGCGCTCGCGCTGGCGGTTCATCTCTGCCTCGAACCCGGCCACGTCGACGCTGAGCCCGCGCTCCGTCGCGAGCAGTTGGGTCATATCCAGCGGGAAGCCGTAGGTGTCGTAGAGCACGAAAGCCTCGTGCCCGGGGAAGACCTTGCCCGCGGTCTGGGCGGCGGCGTCCTGGAAGCGCCCGAGGCCCTTGTCCAAGGTGCGGCCGAAGCTCTCCTCTTCGGCCCGGATGACGCGCCGGATGATCTCCTGCTGCTGGGTCAGTTCCGGGAAGACGGTCCCGAGGGAAGTCACGACCGGGGCGACGAGTTGCTCGAAGAAGCCGCCCGTGAGGCCCAGCTTGCGGCCGTAGAGGATGCCGCGGCGGAGGATGCGGCGGATGACGTAGTTGCGGCCCTCGTTGCCGGGCAAAATGCCGTCCGCGATGGCGCAGCTGACGCAGCGCGCGTGGTCGGCGAGCACGCGGAAGGCGACGTCGGTGCGCTCCTGCTCGGTCAGACCTTCGCGAGCGGTGGGGACGGTGCCTTGGTAGGTGCGGCCGGACAGCGCGGCCACCTTCGCGAGAAGGGGGGCGAAGACGTCGGCGGCGTAGTTGGAGGGATCGCGGCTGAAATCGCGGAATCCGCCGGTGGTGGCGTGGATCCCGGCGACGCGCTCAAACCCCATCCCGGTGTCGACGTGCTTGGCGGCGAGCGGCGAGAAGGTGCCGTCGGCGTTCGCGTTGAATTGGATGAAGACGTGATTCCAAATCTCGATGCAGCGCGGACTGCTGGAGTTCACCAGTTGGCGCCCGGCGGACTCCTCGTCAGACGGCAGGAGGTTGAAGTGGATCTCCGAGCACGGGCCGCAGGGACCGGTGTCGCCCATCATCCAGAAATTGTCCTTCTTGTTGCCGTTGACGATGTGCACGGCCGGGTCGAGGCCCTCGCGGCGGAAGAGCGCGGCCCAGATGGCGTGCGCCTCCTGGTCAAAGTCGGCCGGGTCGCCCTTCGTCTTGTCCGGGGCGTAGACGGTGGCGAACAGGCGCTTCGGCGGGATGCCCCAGACGCGGGTGAGCAGCTCCCAGCCCCACTCAATCGACTCCCGCTTGAAGTAATCGCCGAAGGACCAGTTCCCCAGCATCTCGAACATCGTGTGGTGGTACGTGTCGAAGCCGACGTCCTCGAGGTCGTTGTGCTTCCCGCCCGCGCGGATGCACTTCTGGGTGTCGGCGGCGCGGGTGTCGCGACCGGGGCGCACGCCCGCCCAGCGGGAGACGTCCGGCGCACGATCACCGAGAAAAATCGGCACGAACTGGTTCATCCCGGCATTGGTAAACAGCAGCCCCGGCGAATCCGGCAGCAGCGGGGACGAGGGCACGATCGTGTGCGCCTGGCGCGCGAAGAAATCGAGGAAGCTCTGGCGGATCTCGGCGGAAGTCATGGCAGGGACGGAAGTTCGTACGGCGGATCGAGGCGCGGGGATCAGCCTAGCGCGGCGATAACGGCATCGGCCATCGCTCGGGTGCCGACACTGGGCCGGCCGAAGGCGATGTCGCCGGTGCGGGTTCCGCCGGTCACGGCCGCCCGAACGGCGGCCTCGATGCGCTTGGCGGTGGCGTCCAGGCCGAAGCTGAAGCGGAGCATCAGGGCGACCGAGAGGATCTGCGCGCAGGGGTTCGCGATGCCCTTGCCCGCGATGTCGGGGGCGGTGCCGCCGGCGGGCTCGTAGAGTCCGAAGGGCAGGCCCAGCGAGTTGCGGCCGGCGCCTAGCGAGGCGGAGGAGAGCATCCCGAGGGAGCCGCAGATCACCGCCATCTCGTCGGAGAGGATGTCTCCGAACATATTCTCGGTCACGAAGACATCGAACTGGTTTGGATCCCGCGCCAGCTGCATCGCCGCGTTGTCGACGTACATATGGCTGAGGGTGATGTCGGGAGCGTGGCGGGCGACGTATTCCGTCGCCGTGCGGCGCCAGAGCACGGAGGTCTCGAGCACGTTGGCCTTGTCCACGGAGCAGAGTTTTTTCCGGCGTCCGCGGGCGGCAGTGATGGCGACGTCGAGGATGCGTTCGATCTCCGACTTGCGGTAGACCATTGTGTCCACCGCCTGGATATCGCCGTCGGGTAGGGTCGTGGTGGCTTTGGGGAGGCCGAAATAGAGGCCGCCGGTGAGCTCGCGGATGCAAACGATGTCGATCCCCTCGGGGATGCGTTCGGTTTTGAGCGGCGAGGCGTCGGTCAGCTCCCGGTAGAGGAGGCCCGGCCGCAGGTTGGCGAAGAGCGTGAAGTGTTTCCGCAGGGGAAGGAGGGCGGCGCGCTCCGGCTGCTCCTTGGGGGGGAGATTTTCCCACTTCGGTCCGCCGACGGAGCCGAAGAGGATAGCGTCCGCGGCCTCGCATACGCGCAGGGTAGAGTCGGGGAGTGCCTTCCCGTGGCGGTCGATGCCCGCGCCGCCCACCGCGGCCTCTTCGTAGTCGAGGGTAAGGTTTTCCTGACGGGCGACGTGCGCGAACACCCGGAGGGCTTCGGACATCACTTCCGGACCGATGTAGTCCCCGGCGAGAACGGCGAACTTGAGCGTGGGCATGGAAGGTTGAGGGTGTCGGAACGGCCGCGCGGGAAGCAAACAAAAGCTGGGCTTGCCCGGAGCCGCCGGGAGGTCGCGGGTGATCCGGCTCAGGGGGGGCGCTCGCCGCCCGCCGCAGGGCGGCGGCTGCGGAGGATCAGGAAGCTCCCGGCCGCGACGAGGAAGAGCGAGTAGAAGGTGCCGCGGCTCAGGCCGAGGAGCAGCGGGGCGTCGGGCTCACGGAACAGTTCCCCGATGATCCGCGCGAGGGCATAGCCGAGCAGGAATTCCCCGCTCAGCCGGCCGGGCCCAAGGGTCTCCGGCCGACCGCGCCAGAAGCGCCACTGGAGGTACAGGAGGAGCAGCAGCCCCTCGAGCGCGGCCTGATACAGCTGCGAAGGGTGGCGCGGAAACGGGCGCAGCAGCTGCCGGTCGAATTCGTTACCGGGGAAAATCACCGCCCAAGGAACGTAGCTGATCCGGCCGACCAGCTCGCCGTTGATAAAATTGGCGATCCGCCCGAGGCAGAGGCCGGCGGGGACGGTCGTCACGACGAGGTCCGCCACGCCGAGCAGCGAGCCCCGGTGGCGCCGGCTCCACCAAGCGAGCGCGAGGAGCACGCCGACGAAGGCGCCGTGGCTCGCCATCCCCCCCTCCCAGAGCCGGAGCAGTTCCGCGGGGTGGTGGCGGAGGACTTCGGGCCGGTAGAGCACGAAGTACCCGAGGCGCCCGCCCAGCAGCACGCCGAGGACGAGCGCGGTGATCAGGTCGGAGATGGCGCCCGGGCCGTAAGGCGAGCGGCCACGACGGTGATAAAGGAGGAGGAGGCCGGCGGCCGTCGCGAAGCCGAGTAGGTAGGCGAGCCCGTAGTAACGGACCCCAAAGTTTTCCGAGAACCGAATCAGGAACGGATCCAGATTGTGGACCCAGTACGCGAGCGGCATCTGGGCATCTGGGCCCGGGCGCACCGGCGAGGCGATGCGAAAACGAGGGCCAGGCCCCCGGGCGCGAGGGTCAGCGGAGGGCGGGCGCCGCGAACCAGACACCGCCGAAAAGCAGCCAGGCGAGCAATAGGGTCCAGACCACGTTAAAGGCCTGCGCTCCGAGGAAGGCGACGGCGGGCCGACCCCCGCCGAGACCCACTAGGTCGCGGAAACGGGATTCCAGGCCGATGGATACGAACGCGAGCGCGAACCACGCGTTGCGCAGTCCAGTGAGCGTGCCCTTCACCTCCTTCACCCGCGCCGGCTCCAGCAGGAACGAGAAGACCAGCGAGGCGGCGATGAATCCGAGCAGGAACTTCGGGAACCGCTCCCAGATCACCGCCCCGCTCACCCCGGGTTTCGTCCGGTCTCCCGGCGCGCGCAGGCTCCACCAGACGGAGAGGAAAAATGCGGCCACCCCCAGCAGGACGTTCTGCGAGAACTTCACGATGACGCCCGCCTTCATCGCTGGCTCGCTGATCAGGGCGCCCGCCGCCACCACGGAGCCGCTCGTGTCGAGGGTGCCGCCCAGCCAGGCCCCCGCCACCAGCTCGTTCATCCCCCAGTGCTTCGCCGCCCACGGCATCAACACCATCATCGGCACCGCGCACAGCAGCACCAGGGTCGTGATGTAGGAAAGCTTCCGCCGGTCCCCCTGGATGGCGCCGCAGGCCGCGATTGCGGCGGAGACCCCGCAGATCGACACCGCGGTGGACAACATCGCCGCGAACTCGTCGTCGACGCGCAGCCGCCGCGCCAGCCAGAAGGCGAACGCCCACACCGCGGCCACGACGAGGATCGCCTGCACCAGGCCCAGCGCGCCGGCCTGAAGGATCTCCTGGAAGAGCAGCGAGGACCCCAGAATCACGAGTCCCGTCTTGATGTAGAACTCCGTGCGCACCGCCGGGGCCAGCCACCCGGGGACGCCGACCGTGTTGCTCACGAGGAGCCCGAGGAGCAGGCTGAAGATCACGTGCTCGAGCCCGAGCGCCTCGATCGCGGCGTGCCCCGCGAGGACCTGGGCGGACATCGCGAGTCCGAAGACCGCGGCGAAGCCGGGCAGCAGGCGGCGCGCGGAAAGCCCGGTGCCGGCCAGGGCGATCGCGGAGCAGGCCAGCAGGAGGGCGCCCAGCGTGCCCAGCTTCAGGAGATTGGGCGCTGCCAGCAGGGGACCGGCGCCCGCGGCGCCGCCCCACTTGAGCACCGGCAACGCCGGGCGCCACACCAGCGCGACGAGGGCGAGGAGCGTGCCACCAGTGGCGACGGCCAGCCAGTCCTCGCTCGCCCACCAGGGCCTGCGGTTGGGGGCGGCTGACATCCCGTCAGTCGACGAGCACCTCGCAGATGGTCCACGGGGTCTCGGCGCGGGCTGCGACGTTGCGGACGATCACATAGCGGCCGCGGGTGCCTGCGGGGAACTTCAGCACGGTGCGGTTCCGCTGTCCCTTCCCCGAAAGCACGACCGGGCCGGGCATAGCGGGATCGTTGGTGACGTAAACTTCGTACTGTTCCGGAAATTCCGCCGCGCGCCCAGATTGGTCAAACGTCAGCTCGCGCAGCGGCCGCGCGACGCGGAAATCCAGCTCCAGCCATTCCTCGCCTAGGGCCGGGGTGCTCCAGCGGCTGGTGGTCTTTCCGTCAAACAGGTTGCCGAGTCCGGAACCTTGGGATGCGCGGGCGCGGGGACGACCGACGAGATTAGCCTGAACCACTTCGGCGGCGTAGGCCGCCTCCGCGCCTAGGAACGGATCGGAGCGCAGGCCCTCCGCGTACTTGAGAGCGGTGGGGTCGTTCGCGCGCGCCAGCACGCGCAGGAGCTGCAGGTCATCCTCCTTGGTGCCTGCGTCCATAAAACGACAGAATAACGCGGTGGTGCCGGGAGTCCACGCGGTGCGGTCCCGTTCCAACGCCTGGCGACCTGCCGCTACGGCGGCGGCCTTGATCTCCGGAGTGCGCGCGTTCTCGGCCGCGGCGGCGAGCCCCGGCAGGTTCGTGGCGTCGGTCCAGCGGCCCAAAGTCTCGACCGCCGCTTTCGCGAGGGTGGCATCCGGGGCCCCAGCCAGGCGCCCGGCAACGGCGGCGGCCTCCGCGGTGCCCAAGCGGACGAGGGCGGGCAGCAAGCGTCGCGCGACCTCCGGCGGAGCCTGTTCCAGTCGTGAGAAAAAGGTGCCCGCGAGCCCCTGCTCTGTCCGATGGCGCTGCAGGAGCGTGACCACGGCGCGCAGGGTGCGACCCTGTTCGCCCTCGTCCTGCGCCTGCGCGGCCCAGTCGGTGAGAAGGGCCAGATCTGCTGGCGGACCGAGGTCGCCTAGGGCAGCGGCGGCGGCCCCTCGGACCGCCGCGGACGGGTCGGCGCGAAGTTGCCGGAGTAGGGCCAGACCCTCGGTCTGGCGGCGCAGAGCGAATTGTTCTAGGCAGGCTAGCCGCCGCGCTTCGGACCCGCGTTCGGCGCCTTCCAGCAGGATCGCGGCAACTTCGGCGCCCTTCAGGCGACTGAGGCTTTGCCGCGCCTCCCTGAGGCTCGGGGCGAGTTCGAGGAGCTTGTCGACCACAGCGCGCGAACCGGGCAGCGAGCCCAACGCGCTGACCGCTTCCGTGCGCACCTCCGCGTCCGGGTGGCCCGTGGCCGCGAGGACCGCGGGCACGGCGTCGGCGAGTCCCGAGCGCCCGAGGGCGGCGATGGCCCCCGCCGCGGTGACCGGATCCAAGTTTGGCAGCAGGGCAGCGACCGACGGAAGGTGCGTGGCGTCGCGCCGATCCGCGAGCGCCTCGAGGGCCGCCGCGCGGCGCGGCGCGGAGGGGCCGACCAGCGCCTCGCGGATGCGTTCCGGGGCGAGGGCGGGCTCGCGATCCAGCAGGAGTCGGAACGCGCCGGTACGAACCGGCACGGGCAATTGAGTGTCGCCCTCGAGCGCCCGCAGGACGGGGAGGGCCTCCGCCGCCGGCAGGTGGGTGGCCGCCTCAAGGCGGGCCGCGCCGATGATCGCGAACGGCACCGTGCCGGCGCCGCGCAGCGCGGCCTCCGCGGCCGCGGTTCCGATCCGGCCCAAGGCCGTCGCTGTGGCCTTCACCGTCGCGAGATCGGCGTCCGCTAGGAGCGTGGCGAGCGCGGTCACCGCCCCCGCGTCGCGGCGCCGACCCAGGGAATCAATGAGGCCCAGGCGCAGGCGACCGGTCGTTTTCGGTAGGGCGTCGAGCAACAGGCGCTCCGCCGCCGGGCCGGGAACCTGTTCCAGCAGTTGGCGGGCGAGATCGGTATCCCTCTCCTCGGTGAGCATCCCGGCGAGGGTTCGGGCGGTCGCGGGCCGGATGGGCCCCGCGGGGGCGCTGGCGAGCACCAGGGCGAGGCGCTGGCAGGCTGCTTGGCGCGCGGCGAATGTGGGTGCGGGCTGGCGGAGCAGGGCGACGAGGCGGTCCTCCAAAGCTCCGAGTTTCCGGGCGTCCCGCCCGGCCTCGCGCACTTCCCGGTCCAGCGCCTCGAGGGCGTACTGGTCCCCGGAGTAGGTGAGGGACTCTAGCGAGGGGGAGAGCGGTTCGCCGGCGGCGGCGGGGATGCCGGTCAGGCCAAGCAACGCAAGGAGCGTCAGGGAGGAAGAGGCGCGCATAGCAGGAGCGGGGCGTTTCAAAGGGCGTAACCGGCGCGGCGAGGGCGATCGAGGAGCGTGTGGGCTGCGGGGTCGTCGAGCACGGCCTCGGCGCGAGGGTCCCAGCGGACGGGGCGCCCAAGTTGGGCCGCGATCACGTTCAGGTGGCAGACGGTCGCGCTGCGGTGCCCGATCTCGACGTCGGCGATCGGCCGCTGGCGGGTGCGCACGCACCGGAAGAAATCGAGGTGATGGTGATCACTCGCGTACAGATGCACGTCCTCGCCACGCAGCGGTTGCGCCGCAAGCGCCGGCGGGTTCGTCTCCAGGAAGTCGTCGCGCGAGACCCACACGGTTCCCTCGGTGCCCTGGAACTCGATCATCGACTTCTGGAGTTCGTCGTCGCGCTCGACCCGGATGCCGTTGGCGTAGACGTGCGTCTGGAAGCGGCATCCCTCGAAGCCCTTGGGGATGAACTCGACCGGCCCGGAATGGTCCATCCCCAGCGCGTTCTGGATGATGTCGAAATGGTGCGCGCCCCAGTCTCCGTTCTTGCGGCCGCCGTAATCGAGGAAGCAGCGCCAGCCGCCGCCGTAGTCACCCTTGACGCGCCGCTCGTTGTACGGGCGCCAGGGGGTCGGGCCGAGCCAGCGGTCGTAGTCGAACCCCGCGGGCACGGGCTCCTCCGGCAGGGGCAGGGCCGGCGGGAACTGGCCGAGGCGGGTGCGCACCAGCTTAACCTGGCCGATCCAGCCGTTGCGGACGATCTCTGCCGCCTTGCGGAAGGATTTGTTCGAACGCTGCTGGGTGCCCGTCTGCAGAATGCGCCCGTGGCGCCGGGCGAGGTCGGTGAGGACGCGCCCCTCGCGCACCGTGAGGGTCAGCGGCTTCTCGCAGTAGACATCCTTACCGGCGCGCAGCGCGGCCGCCGACACGGCGGCGTGCCAGTGGTCCGGCGTGCACACGAACACGACGTCAATCCCCGGATGCGCGAGCAGCTCCTCGTGGGTGCCGTAGACGGCGACGCTGCCCTTGGCCTCCGGTCCGTAGGCCGTCTCGACGCGGGCGCGCACCTTCTCGGCCTTCGCGCGGTTGACGTCGCAGGTGGCGAGGATCCGGCACTCGTCGGTCAGGCCGAGCAGGGTGCCGAGGTGGCTAGAACAGATGAGGCCGTTGCCGACCAAGCCCACGCCCAGCCGGTTGGAGGGTGCCGCGGCCCCGAACAAGCTCCGGGGGAGCAGCAGGGGGGCGACGCCGGAGGCGAGCGCGGACTTCAGCAGGGTGCGACGGGAGAGCGCGGGGAACATAAGGAAGCGGCGGCGGGGAAGGCCGGCGATCCTTACCGCGCATTGGAACCGTGCCGAGCCGATTCTGCGCCGTCGGCACCGGGTGGGTTTGACTCCGGGCAAGCGCGCGCCTGACGTTGTGACCGATGTCACCCCGTCGTCCCCGCGCATCCCGCTGGCTGCTCGCCCTCCTCGGCGTGGCCTCGTCCGCCGTCGCCGCGGAGCAGATCGACTTCAACCGGCAGATCCGACCGATCCTCGCGGACGCCTGCTTTCACTGCCACGGCCCCGACGCCGCGTCCCGCGAGGCCAAGTT
>JBILWD010000334.1:0-3806 GCA_044370095.1 Opitutaceae bacterium
TTCGCCGGGCGGGCGCCAGATGGTGGCATTCTGCCCGCCGAACAGGGCGACCACCGGAGTCCCGGTGGCGGCGGCCACGTGCATCGGGCCGCTGTCGTGGCCGAGGAACACGTCGCACTGGGCCGCGAGCGCCGCGAGCGCGCCGGGCGTGGTCAGCGGGCGCAGGGTGACGAGGTGGGTCCGGGCAGCGCGGCGAAGGGCGTCGACCAGCGGCTCTTCCCCGGGGCCCGCAGTCAGGAACACCTGGGCGCCGAGTTCGTCTTGGAGCCGGTCGCAGACCGCGGCGAAGCGTTCGGCGGGCCAGAGGCGGAAGGGGCTCCGCGAGCCTGGGTGTACCAGCACGCGGCGGGCGCGGCGTGGATCGGCGGTGCGGGGACCGCCGGTGAGGCGGGCGGCCGCGGCGAGGTCGGAGGCGAGGGGAACCAGCCGCGGCGTGCGTTCCACCACCGGCACCCCGAGCGCGGCGGGCAGGGCGAGGTAGGTCTCGATAATGGGGTGGGAATCGTAGAACGCGTTGGTGACCTTCGCCGCGTGGGTGTACAGCCGCGGCCAGCGGTGCGGGATCAGCTCGCGGTCGAAGGTGGCGCGCACCGGTGCGCCGGAGAGGCGGGTGACGAGGGCGGTGCGCTCCGTGTTGTCGAAGTCCAGCGCGTGCGTGGCGCGGAGAGCGCGGAGCCGGCGCACGAAGCCGGGCCACTCGGCGGCGCGACGCGGGAAGGTCAGGACCCCGGAGAGCTCCGGCTGGAGCGGCGCGAGGCCGGCGTAGGCGGGCTCCGTGAGGAGATAGATCCGAGCGTCCGGGCGGTGGTAGCGCAGGTTACGGGCGACTGCGCCGAGCAGCACCACGTCGCCGAGGTAGCGGCGGCGGAGCAGGAGGAAGGTGGGGGCGGGCGGCATCCGGGGCGGGCCTCGGCAGTCCAGCGGGCCGGCCGCCGCGGGCAAGCGCGATGCGCGCGGCGGGTGGGCACAAAAAAGGCGGCGCCTTGCGGCGCCGCCTGGGGATGACGACCGGGAGGTCGGATTAGAACTTGAGCGTGTTCCGGAAGATCCAGTTCCGGGCCGGGGACATCGCGAACGAGCCCTCGGAGTACTTCTCGTCGGTCACGTTGTAGAGACCGAAGTTCGTGTTGATCCGGTAGCCCAGGATGTTCCAGGGGTAGGCGAGCGTCAGGTCATACACCACGTAGTCGCCGGCCTGGTAACCGCCCGCGAGGGGGTTCCAGTCGACGGAGCGGGAGACGACCGTCTCGGAGGAGTAGCGCATGCCGAGGCCGACGTTAAGACCGCGGGCGACGCCGCCGATGCCGTCGGTGAACGTGTACTTGCCGAACACGTTGAGGCGGTACTCGGGGACGTTCTCGATGCGCGCGTTGTAGTAGATGTCGGACGCGACCTTGCCGGCGGGCGCGAGGGCGTTGTACGCGGTCGTGCCGGGGGCGGCGCGGGTCTTGTCGTACACCGTCTTCGCGGTCCACAGCCAGGAGCCGTTGACGACAGCCTGGAAGTTACGGCGGGGGGTCCAGATGACTTCGGCCTCGCCACCCTCAATGCGGTTGAGGAGGTCGGTCGTGCGCCAGCGGAGCAGGCGCTGGCTGCGGTAGGGGGAGCCGACGGCGAAGAGGTCGGTGCTGAAGTTCAGCGGCTCCTCGAGGTTCGACTGCTTCGCGCCGTCGTCGAGCATCTGGTTCTCGCGCTCGCCGCGGAAGAACGAGAGCGTGCCGACGAGCTGGCCGTTGAGCTGGGACAGCTTGGCGCCGATTTCCCAGTTCATACCCTGCTCGTTCTTGAGCAGGTCGAACACGCCGCGGCCGGTGAGGATGTCGCGGAACTGCTGCAGCGACGTGACCGTCTGACCGAGGTAGCGGAAGGACTGGCCAGGGGTGCCGCCGAAGCCGGTGCGGCGGGCTTCATCGAACCAGAGGGCTTCGTCACCCGCGAAGATGCCCGAGATACGGCCGTTGTTGAACTTGAACGTCTTCGAGTTCGAGGCGTAGATGCTCAGCTCCTTGGTGACCGCGAACGAGAGGCCGCCCATCCAGGAACTGCCCTTGGTGTCGGTGTACAGGCCGCGCTGGTAGCTGATCGAGTGGCCCCAGACGTCCTCAGGATAGAGGGTCGGGTTCAGGTGCATATCCGGGAAGTAGATGAACCACGGATAGTTGTTGGGCTGGTACTGGCCGCGCTGCCAATTGCGCTCCTCGCGGTAACCCGCGAGCAGGGTCAGACGGTCCTTGAACGCGGTCGCCTGCCAGTTGAGGTAGAGGGACTCGGTCTTGGACTTGTAGCCGTCGAGGGCGTTGCGGTCGTCCTGATGGTAGACGTTGATGTCCGGGTAGATCTCGAAGCCCGGGTCGAAGTTCGAGTAGATCTGGCGGACGGGCTTGATGGCGCCGGCGCGGTCGCGGATGACCTGATTGACCGGGACGCCGCCGTGGTTGTACAGGGCGACGTTGGTGCCGCGGTAGTCCGGGTTGGACGTGGTATTGCGGGCGCCCGGAAGGAAGGCCCACTGCACGTCGCCGAAGGCCTGGCCGCCGAGGAACTGCTGGTAGGGGCTCACGCGCTGGAAGCCGCCGAGCAGCTTGTTCTTCACCCCGAAGAGCTCGAACTTGGCGACCGCGTCGAGGTTGTGCGTTTGGGCGTAGCGGTAGTAACCGGAGAGGTTACCGGTGATCATATTCCAGTTCACACCGTTGGCGTAGGGCAGGATGAGGGCGCCGCCCTGGCCGACCGAGTAGTTCTCGGACTTCTCGTTCAGGAAGTTGTAGCGGACGTCGAGCCAGCTGAAGGGCGTGAGGTCCACGGTGACCGAGAGGTTATCGATCGTGTTGCGGAAGTGCGCGCCACGGCTGGTGTAGTTGAACGCCTCGTCCTTCACCCACTGGCCGGCGGCGTTGGTGACGTAGGCGCCGCGCTCGACGCTGGTGTAGGCGGGGAGCGACCAGTTGTTCGTGGCGATACGCTTGTTGTTGATGAACGTCGCGTAGGCCAGAGTCGGGGTGCTCGTGTTCTGGATCACGTTCGCGGTCAGGCCGTTGCCGGCGTTGGCGATGATCGTGTTGGCGAGGGTGGCGGTGGAGGAGTTGTACCGGCCGGTGGTGGCGGCTTCCTTCCAGCCCGCGAAGTCGCTGTAGATCCAGTCATAGTCGTTCCAGCTGAACTTCTCGCGCAGGAACTCGGCTTCGGCGGTGATCTTCACCTTGCCGCTGTCGAACGGGATGAGCGAGAGCGAGGGGGTGACGGTGTTGGCGCGGCGGTACTCGAAGCGGCGCTCGCCCTGGGTGTCCTCCCAGCCGCCGATGATGCGGAGGGCGGCCTTCTTCCCGAGGGTCTGGTTCTGGTCGATCATCACCCGGTGGCCCGAGTTGCTGTTCACGTAGTAGTCGACGTCGGTCTTGTTGCCCGAGAAGTCCGGCTGCTTCGTGATGTAGTTGATGACGCCGCCCGGGTAGCCCTGGCCGAAGAAGACGGCGGCGGGGCCCTTGACGACCTCGACGCGGTCAATCGTCTCGAGGTTGTAGGAGGTGTAGCGGAACACGCCGTTGCGCATCAGGCTGTTCACCACGAAGCCGCGCATGGTGAAGGTGCCCTGCGGGGTGGCAGAGTTGGCCGGCACGCGCATCGCGAAGCGGGTGTCACCCGAGGCGGAGGCGGAGTAGCGGAACAGATCGGTCAGGGAGCGCGCGTTGGTGTCGTCGAGGAACTCCCGGGAGATCACCTGCAGGTGCAGGGGGATGTTCTGGATCTCCATGTTGATCTTCGTGGCCGTAGCCGCGTTCGTCTTGAGGTAGCCGTAGTCGCGCAAC
>JBILWD010000091.1:0-11626 GCA_044370095.1 Opitutaceae bacterium
CACAGTAGGTGGCGCGCAAGTTCTGCAGGATTTCCCGGAGCTTCATTTGCCCGCCGCCCAGGTACGTTCCCACGTCGAAGCTGGCCTCGAGGTCCGCCTCGCCAAGATGGAAGCGCGCGAGCGCGAGCTCGGGGTAGGCTGGCGGCGGATCCGCCAGCGGATCTAGATGCACTTCCCGATGCCCTAGGGTCCGGTACGCGTTGATCAACTGGTGGACGCGGGACTGTTTCAGGCTGTCGAGGATGGGAGCGTTGGCGCGGGCCGGTTCACCGGCGGCGGCCAAGCTCGCGAGCGCATTGGCGGAGGGCAGGCCGTTGGCCCCGAGGCTGAAACCCTGGAAGAAGGCCCGCCAGGTCGGGTCGACCTGATCCGGCTCCGCGAGCCAGGTGGCGTAGAGCGACTCGATCAGCGCGGCGTTGGCGTTGAGCGGCAGGGAAGGGCGTTGCATACGAAGGAGAGGGCGGTCCCGCGGGAAATCCGAGCCGGAGAGACCGGGGTCCGCGGAAAAGGGTGGGGAGGCAACCACAACCGGGACGGGGGCTCAAGCGGGGCCGGGATTTTCAGGGGGATTGCAATCAGGCTTAACTTCCGTAGCAGGCGGATAAGCAGTCGCTTGCTCCCCGCCTATGCTCGCCCAGCTCAAGGATCACCTAACCCTCTTAATGAAAGCCATTAAGGATGGCGATGGCCCTGGTGTTATCGCCACGATGGGGCAGGTGGAGGCCGTGCTGGAGGCCAACCGGGCGGGGCTGCACCCGCAACTCGTGCACTTTCTGGAGCAACGCAGCTACGCCAAGGCCCTGCTTTTCCTCGGGGGCGCAGAGGACATCCCGGTCGGCCGTTGCGGCGGGCGGGTGGGGAAGGAGGCGCAGTGAACTCCGGCAAGGTACCCACGAATGGCGGCGAGGGGCTCGCGCAAAATCCTTTCGCGAAGCTGAGCGGCAGCGGACTGCCCGCTGGACCGCTGCCATCTCCGCTGGCCGCGCCCAAAAACGAACCCGCTCCGGCTAAGAATCGGGGACGCGTGAATATTCGGCGTGAAACCGGCGGGCGGGCGGGCAAGACGGTGACGGTGGCGGATGGCTTCGTCGGGATCGGGTTGCCCGAGAAGGAGCAGCTGGCGAAGCGGATCCGGGCGGCCTGCGGTACCGGGGGCACGGTCAAAGAGGGCCGCATCGAGATTCAAGGCGACCACCGGGAAACGGTGGCCAAGGTCCTGACGGAAGCTGGCTTTCGTCCGGTGATGGCTGGGGGGTGAAAGACTTTTCCCACCCGCGCCGGCGCGGCGAATTTTTGCTCAGGCAGCGAGTCCGGCGGAGAGCGCGAGGGCGCCGCGCGCGCGATTCAGGATGTAGAGGTGATAGCCGGGCGCGCCGTTGGCCAGCAGCCCCCGGATCTGTTGCAGCGCCCAGTCGATCCCGACCATTTCCACGACGTCCGCGTTGTCCGCCGCGACCTCGAGCCGCGCTGCCAGCTGCGCTGGCAGGGTGGAGCCGCAGAGCTGCGTGAAACGTTGGATCTGCTTCAGGGAAAGCACCGGCATAATCCCCGGCACGATGGGGACGGTGATGCCCTCGGCGCGGCAGCGCTCCACGAAGCGGTAGTAGACCGCGTTGTCGAAGAACAGCTGCGTGGTGATGAAGTCCGCGCCGGCGTCCACCTTGCGCTTGAGGTGCGTGAGGTCGGCCTCGAGCGAGGGCGCCTCCGGGTGTTTCTCGGGGTAGCCGGCCACGCCGAGGCAGAAGTCTGGGTGGCGGCGCTTGAGCAGCGCGACCAGCTCCGTGGCGTGCCGGAAGCCGTCGGGCAGTACGGGAAAAGAGGTGGCGCCCTTCGGCGGATCACCCCGCAGGGTCATAATGTTGCGGAACCCTTGCGCGTGGATCTGATCGGCCAACGTCTCCAATTCGCCCCGGGTGTGCCCGACGCAGGTCAGATGCGGCATCACCGTGAACCCAAACTCACCCTTGAGCAGCGCGCTCACCTGCGCCGTCCGATCCCGGGTGGTGCCGCCCGCGCCGTAGGTCACCGAAACGAAGTCAGGCCCCATCCGACGCAACGCCTCCGCCGTGCCGCGTAGAGCCGCGACCCCATTGTCGTCCTTCGGCGGGAAGAACTCCAGCGAGCGCAGGGGACGGCCGCGGGCGAAACGTTCGGCAATCGGTCGGTCGGGGTTCATAAAGCTGATGCATCAACGCATACGGAATCGTTGATGCGTGTAAAGGCCGGGCTCGCGGGTAGTTTTACCGCCCCGGGGGCCCGCTCCAGATTCAGTCCGCCTTGGCGATGGCCGCGGGCGGCCGCTGGGGAGAGGCGCAAACGAAGCGGCCCGGCGAATGGCCGGGCCGCGGGATTCACGGTTTTTTCGGGGCCTCGGCCGGCGGGGCGGGCGCCGGGGCGGATGGCGGCGGCGGGATCGGCTCAAACAGTTCCTCCGGCTTCTGGGGCAGGCTGGTGAGCGAATACTCCGCGATCTGAAACGCGCGCTTCTGCATCAGGGCGTTGATCGGCTGGCTGCCTTCGCTGTGCGTGATGTGGGCGAACACCGGTCCGGCGGGGATCGTCTCGAATTCCGGTGCCAGCGGCTTGTCGTCCTTCTTGGGCTCCCCGGCCTTGGCGTCGTCCTTCTTTGCCAGATCCGCCACGCTGCCGAGGGCGGCGGGGCCGCTCTTGCCGTCCGCACCCGGGGTGGGGGCCTTGAGCTTCTTCTCCTCGGGCTTCCGGCCGAGGGCGAGGGTCACGGTCTTGTTGTCGAACGTCGCGACCTTGAAGGTGCGCTGGTTGGCCTTAGCCGCCGTGGCGTTGGCGTCATCGGTCGCCGTCGACTCGGTGAAGCGCACGGTGGCGAGCGTGCTGAGGAGCGAGCCGATCTTGTCGGCCTTCACGCGCTGGCCCTCCGGGGTGCGGTCAGCGGTCCAGGGGTCCTCCTTCTTGGCCCGCGAGATGACGAGGGGGCCGCCCTCGGCGAACGGGATCTCGACGCGCGCGAGGTCGTCCAGCTTAAGGCTGATCAGCTCCGGGTTGGCCCAGTTGCGCGCTTCGCCGTCGATCCAGGCGTTCAGGCTGGCGAGGTAGGCCTTGTTTTCGTCGCCGAAGCGGACGAAGCGGCCGCCGCCGGTCTCGGGATTCTTCCCCAAGGTGACGGAGAAGGTGGCTTTGCCGTCTGTGCCGAGCAGCTCGATCTTCGTGTCCTTGAACTCAAGGCGGGCGATCCGCTCGGGGTTCGAGGTCACAAGGCGCTGCAACTTGGCCTCAGTGAGGTTGCCGACGAAGCCGGAGAGCTTGCTGAAGTCGGCGGCCATATCGTGGTAACTCGGCACCTTCCAAGTGCCGTCCGGCTGCCGGGCCAGCTCGACGGTCTTGCCGGCATCAGAGAGGCGCACGCGAGCCGCCTGCTCGATCAGGTTCGCGGCAACGAGGGCCTGCTGGAGACGGGTGTCCGCCGCGGGCGGCGGGGCGGGACGGTTCAGGAGGTAGGCGCCGCCGGAGAGCGCGGCGAGGACGAGGACGGCAACGACGAGGGACTTGAGTTTCATCGCGGTGGGTGCGGTTGGGCGGCGGCTTACTTCTTGCGGTTGCGGTAGAACCAGACCCCGAACCCGCCGATAAGGAGGGGCGTCGCGAGCAGGTTCAGCACGAGGAGGCGGTTCTCGAGGCGATCGATGTCCTCGCGCAAAGCCCGCCGGATCTCCCGGCGTTCGCCGCGGATCTTGGCCTGTTGCTTCTGAAAGTCCTCGATGGCCTTGGCCATATCGGGCGTGGCGACGAGGCGATTACCCTCGCCTTTCTTGCCTTGGAGTTCGGTGAGCTTCGTCTGCACCTGCTGCAACCGGCCGTCGAGCTCGGTGAGCTTCGACTGGTACTGCTGCTGCGCGGCGGCCTCCATCTTCCGCACCACGGTGAAGGGGCGGATCGAGGAGCCCTTGCCGCGGATGGAGATGAGATCCGGGGAACCGCCCAGCAGCTCCACGGTGTTCGCCGCAAGGGCGAGGTTGTCGTTGAGGGGTTGGGCGGCCGTCTGCCCGAAGAAGTTGAATTTACGGACGCTGTAGTCGTCGAAGAGCCAGTCCGTGTCCGCGATGACGAATAGGGTGGAGCTAGTCTTGGACTCCTTGAGCCCCTCGCCGGCGGGTGGGGGCGTGGCCGGGGCCGGGGCGCCCGGGGCGTCCGCCGGCTTGTCGTCCTTGGGCGCGCCGTCGGGGAAGGCGCTCTTGAACTTGCCCGTGACCAGCGCGGCGACGGTCTTGCGGCCGCTGGGGGTCAGCTGCTTGGCGACGTCGTCCGGCTGCGCGAACTGCAGCATCATACTCGGCATATCGCCGGTCTGCGCGGAGGTCTCGATCAGCGGGGTGAAGGTGAGCGAGCCGCCGGCCTTGTGGGCGAGGCTGCCCGACTCGATGAACATCACGGAATTGAGCTGCGCCGTGGCTTGGGACTTCGAGTTGAAGGGCGTGCGGCCGGCGAGGCTGATCCACACCGGGAAGCGGGTGACGCCGCCGCCGCCGGTCTGGACTTGGGTCGCGTTCTCAAGGTCGCCGATCACCTTCTGGGAGTCATAAGCCACCTCGTACGCGCCGAGGAGGACGGAGAGGTCGCTCGAGACGTTCTGGACGCCGCCGCCCATCATCATCTGCTGCGGGTTGCTCTGCCGCTTGAAGTGCTGGGACGAAGGATCGACGGCCACGATCACCGGCTTCCCGCCGAGGAGGAACTGGTCGATCGCGTACTGCAGACGCGGCGAGACCCCTTGGGGGTGGGCGATGAGCAGCACGTCGAGGCCGGCGGGCAGCTCCGTCGCCGAGCCCTCCACCGTCACGACTTGGAAGGATTGCTCTAGCTCCGTGATGACCGTCTGCGCGGGCTGCGGCTGCCGGCGCATCATCATCATCATCTGCATCTCCTGGGGGCTGGTGCCCTGCAGCGGCAGGCTCGTGATTAGCCCGAGCTTCCGTTTGTCCAGTTGCTGCACGGAATAGATCAGCTTGGACAGGTCATACTCCAAGAACGGCTCTCTCTGGGGGGTGAAAGCGGGGAGATTCTTCTGCTGATCGACCTGCGTCACCACGAGGCCGAAGAAGAACTGCTCCCCGCCCTGCTGGGCGACCTGTGGGGTGAGGCCCGCGGCGGTGGCCTTTTCCTCCTCGGGCGTGTCGGGCCGCGGATTAATCACGTTGAGCGTGACTTTACCCCGGGAGGCGCGGACGTACTGGCGGAGGGTCTCCTGGACGCGTGCGGCGTAGTTCTTGTAGGCGATCGGCAGGCCTGCGGCGTCTTTCGTGAAGTAGAGGTCGACCGTGACCTGTTCCTCGATGCGGCCCAGCATGCGCCGGGTGCCGTCCGAGAGGGAGTAGATCGACTCCTCCGTCGCGTCGAGGCGCACGGGCACCGAGGAGGCGAGAAAATTGATCAGGACCAGCCCGACGAGCAGCAGGCCGATGGCGAGGGTTTTGCTTCCAGGTTTCATGGGCGGCGGGGAGGGTGGTTTAGCGTTCGAGGACGACCACGTTGAGGAAGAGCGTGAAGCCCATCAGGGAGAGGAAGAAGATGACGTCCTTCGGATCGATGATCCCCTTGGTGAAGGCGTCGAAGTGGGTGATGAAGCTGAAGTTCGACAGGGCGTCCGCGAGTGCCATCGGCAACAGGCCCTCGAGGGTGTCGGTGAAGCTGCTGAAGCCGAGGAACAGCAGCGCGGCGCAGGCAGCGAGGCTGATGACAAAGCTGATCACCTGATTCTTGGTCAGGGCAGAGGCGAGGGCGCAGACCCCAAGATAACCGCCGGCCATCAGCACCGCGCCGAGGTAAGTGGTGAAGATCACGCCCCAGTCGGGATCCCCGAGGTAGCCCACCGTGAGGGCCATCGGGAAGCTGGCCAGGACCGCGATGGTCAGGAACGCCCAGCCGGCGAGGAACTTGCCCAGCACGGCCTCCAGCGTGGTGATCGGGAGAGTGAAGAGCAGTTCGACGGTGCCGGAGCGCTTCTCCTCCGACCAGAGCCGCATCCCTACCGCGGGCACGAGGAAGAGGAACAACCAGGGAAAGAAGGTGAAGTAGCTGTCCATCCCGGCCACGCCCGCGCGGAAGAAGCCGCCGTAGCGAGAGAAGGCGAGGGAGACCGAGATGAAGAGGAAGGCGATCAGGAACACGTAGGCGACGGGCGACCGGAAGTAGCCCAGGAACTCACGTTTGAAGATCGGGACGATGTGACGCATGGCGGGGGGCGAAAGGGTTGGAGGGAGTTCAGAGGTCGCCGCGGGTGAGTTCGCGGAAGATCTCGTCGAGGCGCGCGCCAGGCTTGCGGGCCCGCATCTGCGCCGGGGTCTCGTCGGCCACCACCTTGCCCTGCGAGATGATGATCACGCGGTTACAAATCGCCTCCACCTCCTCGAGGATGTGCGTGGAAAGGATCACGGCCTTGGCCTCCGCCATCCCCTTGATCAGGGCGCGGACCTCGTTCTTCTGGTTCGGATCTAGGCCGTCGGTCGGCTCATCGAGTACCAGCGCGGCCGGATCGTGCAGCAGGGCCTGCGCGAAACCGACGCGCTGCTTGAAGCCCTTGGAGAGGGTCTCGATCGTCTGCTTCCGCACCGGGGTCAGGTGCGTCAGCTGCACCGCCCGGTCGACCTGCGCGGCCCGCGCGGCTGGCTCCCGGTAACCGCGGATCTCGGCGATGAACCCGAGGAACTCCTCCACCGTCATTTCCGGATAGGCCGGGGCGCTTTCTGGCAGGTAGCCCAGCTTGCCCTTCACCGCCACCGGGTCCCGCGTCACGTCGATCCCATCCACGGTCGCCGAACCCGCGTCGGGCCGGAGAAAACCGGTGATCATCTTCATCGTGGTCGACTTGCCCGCCCCGTTGGGGCCGAGGAAGCCGAGGATGTCGCCCCGCTTGACCGAAAACGAGACGCCGTCGACGGCGCGCTTCGATCCGTACGTTTTAACCAAGCCTTTGACTTCAATCATACAGGTGTGGGGTGGAGGAGGAGGTTTGCCGGCCGGGCCGTCCGGGGAGGACGGGCGCCGGCTGGGAGAAGACGCCAGAAATTCAGGAGATCGGTCCGTGCAAGAAAAAAGGGCAAGTCCCGAAACCGGGAATTCGGGTTAAGCCGGACTGGATGCCGGGGTCGCCGGGAGGCCTTCCCGCTCCGTCCGGAGCCGCAATTGCCCGCAGGCCGCGTCGATGTCGTGACCTTTCTCTCGCCGCAGGGTGACCGAGACCCGGGCCGCGCGGAGGACGTCCGCGAACCTTTCCTGCCGGGTCAGGCTGGGCCGGCGCCAGTCCAGTCCGGCCACGGTGTTGTAGGGGATCAGGTTGACGTGCGCGTGGAGGTCGAGGGCGATGTCCCGCAGCTTGCCCGCCTGCTCCAGACTGTCGTTCACATCCTCGATCAAAATGAACTCGAGGGTGACCATCCGGCCGTGACGGGCGCTGAAGGTGCGGATGGCCGGGATTAGCTCGGCGAGCGGGTAGGCCTTGTTCACCGGCATAATCCGTTCGCGGACCTCGTCCGTGGCGCCGTGGAGCGAAATCGCGAGGCGGAAGCCGAGGTCCTCTTCCGCCAAGCGCAGGATCTTGGGGACTAGGCCGCTGGTGGAGAGGGTGATGCGCCGTGCGCCGAAGCCGAGGCCCCATTCGGCGTTCACGATCCGGAGCGCCTGGAGGGTGGCGTCGTAATTGGCGAGCGGTTCGCCCATCCCCATCACCACAATGTTGTCGAACGAGGCGAGTTCTGCGCGGGCGCGGGGAGTGCGGGCGTCCTCCCGGTGGCAGACCTGAAGGAGTTGCGCGACGATTTCTCCGGCAAGCAGGTCGCGTTTGAGCCCGGCGAGGCCGCTGGCGCAAAACGCGCACGCCATCGCGCAGCCGACCTGGGTCGAGATGCAGATGGTTTTCCGCGAGTGCTCGAGCCCGACGCCCTCCTGCGGGGCGCGAATGATGACGGTTTCAATCAGGGATTGATCCCCCATCTCCAGTAGCAGCTTGTCGGTGACGTCCTCGGATTGGCGGTTCAGGACGAGCCGGGCCGGCAAGAGTTCGAAGGTTTCCGCCAACCAAGCCCGGAGCGGCTTGGGTAGGTTGGTCATCTCCTCCCAGGAGCGGACGCGCTTCTTGTACAACCAATCGAGGATCTGCCGCGCCCGGAACGCGGGTTCGCTGCGCTCCCGCAGCCGGGCGGTGAGCGACTCGAGGGTTTCTCCGGTCAGCGGAGCTTTTGCGGGCAGGTATTTCATCCCGGCAGGGGGTCAGGTCCGGGCCTCGTGCAGGGCCACGATGCCCAGCGTCAGGCGGCGGGCGGAGACGCACTGGAAGCCGGCGGCGCGGATTTCCCGCCCGAGCGCCTCGTGATCGGGAAAGGCGCCGATGGACGCGTTCAGGTAATCGTAGGCGGCGCGGTCCCCGGTCACCCAGCCCGCCACGTGCGGTAGCAAGTTCCTCAGATAGAGGTAGTAAAGGGGGCGAAACCAGCGGTAGGGCTGAGAAAACTCGAGGATGTACAGGCGGCCGCCGGGGCGGAGGACCCGCCGCAGTTCGCTGAGGCCGCGGGCCCGGTCTGCCAGGTTGCGGAGCCCGAAGGAGATGGTGGCCGCGTCCTGGGTGGCGCTGGCCAGGGGCAAATTCAGGCCGTCGCCGGGGGCGAACCTGACGTGATCGTAACGGCCGGCCGGCGCGGCCCGTTGTTTCGCCTCGGCCTGCGCCAGCATCGGGGGGCAAAAGTCGAGCCCCAGCACGGGGACGGAGGGGCCGAGGGCGCGGGCTAGGGCGAAGGCGACGTCGCCGCTGCCCGTCGCGACGTCCAGCACGGAGCCAGGGGCGTGGCGGCGGACATCGGCGACAAGCCGGCGGCGCCACCAACGGTCGAGCCCGCCGGACAGGATCACGTTGGCCACGTCGTAGCCACGGGCGATGCGCCCGAACATCGATTGGACGGCCTGGGGGTCCGGCGAAGACACGTCGCGACAGGCATCGAAAACCGCCCGGAAGGCAAGCCGGTCATAAGAGTTGACGTAATTCCTGACCGGCAAATACTTTAGGCGGAGTCGAAACGTTCCGAACAACAAAGATACACCCCCATGGCGAACCTGACCAAACGTGAGATCGTGCTGGAGATCTACAAGCAGACTGGCTTCGCGCAGAAGCAGATCGTGGACACGGTGCAGCAGACGCTGGACATCATTCAGGCCGCGCTGGCGGATGGGCGGAATGTGGAATTGCGCAACTTTGGCGTTCTGGAGGTGCAAGTGCGCAAGCAGCGCGTCGGGCGCAATCCGAACAAGCCGGAGGCGGAGGTCATCATCCCGCAGCGGGCGGTGGTGAAGTTTAAGTCCGGCAAGGTGCTGAAGCAGCAGCTCAAGAAGATCGATCTCGCGAAGATCCAGCCCTTTAGCCCGGCCGACGAGAAGGACGAGAGTTGATCTGGCCGGCGTCCGGCGCGGTTTTTTGGTTCGCCCTGCCGCGGCGCGCGCCTTGAGGTGAGGCCTGATGGCCTCGTTCCAGACCCTGCCCGGCTTCCGGGAATTCTACCCGGAGGACCTTGCCCTCCGCAGCCACCTTTTCCGCCGCTGGCGGCAGACGGCCGGGGTCTTCGGGTTTGCGGAGTACGATGCGCCGGTGCTCGAGCCGCTCGACCTCTACCGCGCCAAGTCGGGGGCCGAGATCGAGGCGCAACTCTTCAGTTTCACGGACAAGGGTGGCCGCGAGGTCGCGCTGCGGCCGGAGATGACCCCGACGGTGTGCCGGCTGGTGGGCGCGCGGGCGAACACCCTGCGGCGACCGATCAAGTGGTTCAGCATCGGCGAGTTCTTCCGCTACGAACGGATGCAGAAGGGGCGGGGACGCTGCTTCCACCAGTTCAACGCCGACATTTTCGGCGAGGCCGGACCCGAGGCGGAAATTGAGCTGATCGCGCTGCTGGTGCAGTGCCTCGCGGCCTTCGGGCTCACGGCCGACGATTTCTACATCCGGCTGAGCGACCGCAACCTGTGGTTCTATTACCTTGAGGCCTTGGGCTTGGATGAGCCCCGCGCGCGGACGGTCCTGACGGTGGTCGACCGATACGAGAAGCACGGCGACGCCGCCTTCGCGGCCTACACCGAGGCGTTTGGCCCATTGCCGGAGGACCTCAAGGCCCGCATCCTCGCGTTCCTCGGGGTGAAGTCTCTGCCCGCGCTGGAGGCGATGCTCGCGCCGCTCGGGGGCGACAAGCTGGCGGCCCGGCTGGCCGAATGGCGGCAAGTGCTCTCGGCGCTCGATGCGATGGGCCTGGGGAGCTTCGTGACGGTCGACCTCGGCGTGGTGCGGGGCTTGGCGTACTACACGGGATTCGTGTTCGAGGCCTTCGATCGTCGCGGCGACCTGCGCGCCTTGGCGGGAGGCGGGCGTTACGATGACTTGGTGAAGAAGCTCGGCGGCCCGGACCTGCCGGCGGTCGGGTTCGCGATCGGAGATATGACGTTCTCGCTGCTCCTGGAGCAACGGGGCCTGCTGCCGCCCCTAGTGAGCGCCCCCGATGTGTACTGCGTGATTGGGGGCGCGGCGGAACGCTTAGCCGCGTTTCGGGAAATCCACGCGCTGCGGGCGGCGGGTTTTCGGGTCGAGTACCCGTTGCGCGATCTCGCGTTCGGCAAGCAGTTCAAGGCCGCCGCGGAGTCCGGCGCCCGGCTGGCGCTGATCCTCGGTGGCGACGAGCTAGCTCGCGGCGTGGTCAAGGTCCGCGACCTCGGCCAGCGCAGCGAGGTGGAGGTGCCGCGCGACGCCGTGGTGGCGCACGTGCGCGACTTTCTGGCGGGCAACGGTTAAAGGTCCGCCGGACCGAAGGCGTGCGGCAGCAGGGCGGCGAGCGTGGTCTCGACGCGGCCCTCGCCGGCGCAAACGCTGAGCACCGGCGCCCCCGGGCCGAACTCGTGCAGCACCTGACGGCAGGCACCGCAGGGTAGGGTGGGGGTAGGCGTCGGGGTGAAGACCGCCACCGCCCGCAAACGGCGGCTGCCGGCGGCTACCGCGCTGAAAATCGCCGTGCGTTCCGCGCAGTTGGTGAGGCCGAAGGAGGCGTTCTCCACGTTGCAGCCAGTGAAGACACGGCCGTCCGCCATCAGCACGGCGGCGCCCACGGGGAACCGGGAGTAAGGGGCGTACGCGGCGGCGGCGGCCCGGCGGGCCGCGGCGACCAAGCGCCGGCGCTGGGGGGCGGTCAGGGCGGCGGGCATCGCGCGCAGGCTGGGGCGCGCCGGAGGGGAGTCAAGGGGCGTGCCGGGACGCCGGGAAAACGGTGCCGGCCGCGACGCACCCACCTGCGCCCCGGCCGGCTTTGGGGGTAACCAAGAAATTCAGAACCGATACTGCACCCGGGCATAGAGGACGTGAGCGTCGAAGTCGTTGAGCCCCGCCCAGGTCTCGTCCCGGTTGCCTACGTACCCATACTTGAAAGTGTAGATTAGATGCGCGGTCTGCTTTCGCATCCAAGTCAGGGAGGCTTGGTTCGTCTTCTGGCCCATGCCGAACGGGATTAGGGTTGCCGAGCGGTCGATGAAGTTGTCTGCCCGGAACCACGACCAGTCGAGGTACAGATCATCCACCTTGCCGGCCGCATAGCCGCAGGCGAGGGACGCGTTCACGTAGTTGTTGTCCTGATAT
>JBILWD010000335.1:0-3790 GCA_044370095.1 Opitutaceae bacterium
CGGTTGCAAGGATCTGGCGCCTCCGTGCGTCCGCCGCACCCGCTTGCCGCCTTCCAAGCCCGCCACATCCCGCCGCACGGTCGACACCGAGGCCCCCACGTGGTGCGCAAGTTCTTCCAGCGAAGCGAATTCCACCTTTTGCAGGTAAGCCTCGATCTTCGCTTGGCGCTCCTCCGGTGACATCGTTGCTGGAATCTTTTGGTAGATTTTGATCCAACTTGCAACCGCAACCTTGACATATTTTGGCGTTTCTGGCCCACTGCTCGCTCGAAGTCCTCCAGCTGCCTCCATGTCCCTCCCTCCACCGCTTCCCCATCAGGTCGAGATCGAGCATCTCGTGCGGCGGTCCCTGTACCAGCGACTCGGGCGGGCGCTGCCCCGGCAGGCTCAGTCGCCGAATCCGCTGCTGGTCAACGTGAGCGCCCGGCATTGCCACCTGACGCCGGAGGCCGTCGAGGCGCTGTTTGGCAAGGGGGCCAAGCTGACGCCGATGAAGTGGCTCTACCAAAAGGACCAGTTTGCCGCGAAGGAGACGGTCACGCTGATCGGTCCGCGCAGCCGGGTGATTTCCAACCTGCGCATTCTCGGCCCCTGCCGCGACCTGAACCAGGTGGAACTGGCGTTGACCGACGCGATCGCGCTCGGCTTCGACATTCCCGTCCGCTCCTCGGGCAACATCGCCGGCACCCCGGGCTGCATGCTGATGGGGCCGGCGGGGTTCTTCGAGATGAAGGAGGGCGTGATCCGCGCCGCGCCGCACGTCCACCTGCACCCGGACGACGCCGCTTTCTACGGAGTGAAGGCGGGCGAGTACCTCCGCCTTCGCGTTGGCGGGCCCTGCGCGACCACCTTCGACCGGGTCCTCGCCCGGGTGCACGCCGACTTCAAACTCGAGGTCCACATCGACACCGACGAGGGTAACGCCTGCGCGCTTGAGCCGGGCACGCCCGTGGAACTGGTCCGCTAACCGCCCCTTTTTTAACCCGCTCCTCCCAACTCCCCCATCCAGACAATGAATGATTCCATCGGCATGGTAGAAACCCGCGGCTACGTCGGCAGCGTCGAGGCCAGCGACGCTATGGTCAAGGCGGCCAACGTTGCGCTCGTCCGGCAGATCCAGATCGGCGGCGGCCTCGTTACGGTCGTCGTCAAGGGCGACGTCGGCAGCGTCAAGGCGGCCGTCGAGGCCGGCGCCGAGGCCGCGAAGCGCGTCGGTGAACTCATCTGCTCCCACATTATCGCCCGCCCCCACGGCGAGCTCGTCCGCACCCTCGGCCTCTGAGCCTAGGTCCACTCCAACCCTCATCCTTATTCCTACCATGGCTCAGGAAGCAGTCGGTCTGATCGAAACCAAGGGATTCTGCGCGATGCTCGAGGCCGCGGATTCCGCCCTCAAGGCCGCGAGTGTCACGATGACGGGCTACGAGGCCGTCGGCAGCGGCTACGTCTGCGCGTTTTTCCGGGGCGACGTCGCCGCGGTGAAGGCCGCGGTCGACGCCGCCGCTGAGGCGGCCGCGAAGGTCGGCGAAGTTGTCGCCGTCCAAGTCATCCCGCGCCCGCACGAGGATCTCGCTGGCCTCGGCCGCTGGCTCCAGCAGGCCTCGGCCTGACCTCCCCGCGGGGCCGCCCGCGGTCCCGCGTCCGTCGCCGCTCCTCCGCGGGCGGCCTCCCGGCCACCGATGAACCTCCTCGTCGCCAATCTCGGCTCGACCTCGTTCAAGTACCGGCTCTTCCGCTTCACCGGCGCGGAGGAGGCGGTGCTGCTCGCGAAGGGCGGGGCCGAGCGCGTGTCCGACTACGGCGTGGCGATCGACGCCTGCCTGGCGGAGCTGCGCGCCGGCGGCCACCTCGCCTCGGCGGCCGACCTGCACGGGGTGGGTTTTAAGACCGTCCTCGGTCGCGACGTCACGGGTTGCGTGCCGGCGGATGACCGGGTGATCGCGGCGCTCGAAGGGTTCCGCGAGATCGCGCCCGCGCACAATCCGCCCTACGCGGCCGGCATCCGCCGCTTCCGGGAGAAGCTGCCCGGCGTGCCCCTGTTCGCCCTCTTCGAAACGGCTTTCTACCAATGGGTGCCCGAGGCCGCGACGCGCTACGCGGTGCCGGCCAGCTGGCACGCGGCCGGGATCCGGCGCCACGGCTTCCACGGGGCCAGCCACAAGTTTGTCGCGGAACGTTCCGCCGAACTGCTCGGCCGGCCCGACGTCGCCGCTCGCGCCCGCCGCCTCTATCAGCTTGGGCCCGCCCCGCTGCCCGCCGGCGCCGCCCCCCTGCGCGTCATCAGTTGCCACTTGGGCGGCAGCAGTTCCGTCACCGGCATCCGCGACGGCGTGGCCGTCGGCACCAGTATGGGCCTCAGCCCGCAGTCCGGCCTGCCGCAGAACAACCGCGTCGGCGACCTCGACTCCGCCGCCATTCCCTTCGTGATGAAGACGCTCGGCCTGCCGCTGGCCGAGGTGGAGCGGCAGTTGACGAAGGAGTCCGGCCTGCTCGGGTTGTCCGGCGCCGGTAACGACCTGCGCGACATCCGCGCGGCCGCGGCTGCCGGCGACGCCCGCGCCCGGCTCGCGCTCGACGTTTTCATCCACTCGGCCCGTCATTGGATCGGCGCCTTCTGGGTCGAGCTTGGCGGCTGCGATGCGCTGGTGTTCACCGCGGGCATCGGCGAGCACAACCCCGACCTGCGCGCGGCCATCTGCGCCGGGCTCGAGGGCCTCGGCCTCACGCTCGACCCCGCCCGCAACGAGGCGCTCCGCGGCGCCGAGGGCGAGGTGTCCGCCGCCTCATCCCGTACCCGCGTGCTCGTCATCCCCGCCAACGAGGAGCTGGTCGTAGCCCGCGAGGCGTACCGCTGCCTCGCCGCCGCCCGCTGAGCCGCACCCCCTTTCCTCAACCTCCCCTCAACCCAATCATTCCTATGGCCTCCAAAGCAATTGGTCTCCTCGAAACCCGCGGCCTCACCGCGCTCGTCACCGGCGTCGACGCGATGCTCAAGTCCGCCAACGTCTCGCTCCACGGCCCGATGAAGCAGGTCGGCAACGCCCTCGTCTCGGCGGTGGTCATCGGCGACGTCGCCGCGGTCAAGGCCGCGACCGATGCCGGCGCCCAGGCCGCCCGCACGGTCGGCGAGGTCGTCAGCGTGCAGGTCATCCCGCGGCCCCACGACGACGTCGCGGTCGTGCTGCCGAAGGCGGCCGCCCCCGTGGCGAAGAAGTAACCCGCCGGACGCCCCCCGGATGTTCCTCGCGCGCGTCATCGGCTCGGTGGTCTCGACCAAGAAGGACGAGGCCATGAAGGGCCGGAAACTCGTGGTGCTGCGGCCGCTGCTGGTGGACGAGGCCAACCCGGCCCAGTTCCGCCCGGGCGCCAACACCGTGGTCGCCGTCGACACCCTCGGCGCCGGCCTCGGGGAGGTCGTCCTGTTCTGCCAAGGTAGCTCCGCGCGCCAGGCCAGCGGGATGAAGTCCCTGCCGGTCGACGCCGTGATCACGGGCATCGTCGACGCCGTCGACGTGCTCAACCACAAGATTTATCCCGCTCCGTCCTGAGGCCCTCGCGCCGCTCCGCCCGCCCGATGAGTTCCCCCCTTCCCTTGGACGAAAAGGCCCTCCGGGCCGTGGTTGAGGACGTGCTCCGCAGCCTCGGCCGCTCGCCGGTGCTGTCCCCCGCGCCCGCCCCCGGTTCCGCCGCGGCGGCCGCCGCCCCCGCCGTGGTCCGCAGTGGCCCGCGCCTCGGCGTGTTCGACTCTGTGCCCGAGGCCTGCGCCGCGGCGCACGCCGCCTTCGCCCAG
>JBILWD010000336.1:0-3786 GCA_044370095.1 Opitutaceae bacterium
ATACCTTCGTCTAGTCGCCCAGGTTTCCCGGCAGCTCCGCGCGGTTTCGCCCGCCGGCTGAACCGGATCCGCCGATGCTCCGCCCGAACCGCCGCCTCCTCCTGCCCGTCGCCACCGGGCTCCTCTTTCTCGGGATCTGGCAGGGCGTGCACCTGTACCTCTCGGACGATCTCCGGTTTCTGCTGCCCTCGCCCGGGATGGTCTGGGGCGCTTGGGGCGAGCACGGCGACCTGCTGCTTCGCGCCACGGCGAACACCGCGCAGGGTGCGCTGCTCGGCTTCTCCCTCGCGGTCGCGGTGAGCGCCGGGCTCTCGATCCTCCTTTCCCTCTCCGCCTCGATCCGGTCCAGCCTTTACCCGTACCTGATGGCGTTGCAGATGACGCCCCTGCCGATCCTCGCCCCGATCTGCGTGATTTGGGTCGGCGCCGGCCTGCGCAGCGTCGCGCTGCTGACCTTCGTCATCGCCTTTTTCCCGCTGGTGGTGAACACCACGCAGGGGCTGATCGCGACCGACCGCAATCTCGTGGAACTCTTCCAGTTGTACCGCGCGCGCCGCTGGCAGCAGCTGCTACTCCTGCGCATCCCCGCCGCGCTGCCGTATTTCTTCACCGGGCTGCGTATCGCCGCGACCATCTCGCCAATCGGCGCCGTGGTCGCGGAGATGAACGCGGGCTCCTCCGCCGGCGACGGCGGCGGGCTCGGCTTCCAAGCGGTCATCTTCGCCAGCCAGGCGAAGTACGCGGCTCTCTTCGCCACCGCGGCCACCACCTGCCTGCTCGGCTTCGCCCTCAACGCCGCCGTCCTCGCCCTTTCTTGGTCCGCGCTCCACGCATGGCACGACTCCTATGAGCGGACCGACCGCTGACGCGCCCTTGCCTTTCCGCCTTCCGCGAATGTCCTCCCCTCGATGAAGTTTCTCCTCTGGCTGCCGCTCCTGCTCGGCGTCGTCTTCGCCGCCGATAAGCCCGCCCGCATCACCGTCCAGCTCGACTGGGTGCCGGAGCCGGAGCACGGCGGCTTCTACCAGGCGCAGGCCAAGGGGTTTTTCCGAGAGGAGGGGCTGGAGGTTGTCCTGCTGCCCGGCGGTCCCGGCGCCCAAGTGGTCCCGTCCGTGGCGACGGGCAAGGCCGACGTGGGCCAAGCGGATGACATTAGCACCCTGCTCCAGCAGGCCGAGGGCCTCCCGCTGGTGCAGTTCGCGGCCGTCTTCCAAGACGATCCCTCGGGCATCCTCGTGCACGCCGACAGCCCGGTTCGGCGCTTCGAGGACCTGCAAGGCAAGACGATCATCGCGCGACCCGGCTGGCCCTTCCTCGAGTTCTTGAAGCGAAAGTACGGGCTGACCGTGAACGTGGTGGCGCAGAACTTCTCGAGCGCAGCCTTTCTCGGGAACAAGGAGGCCCTGCAGCAGGGCTACTACATTGCGGAGCCCTTCCACATCACCCAGGCCGGGGGCAAGATGCCCCGCTTCCTCTCTACGTGGGACGCAGGATTCCGCGGCTACGCGGTTCTAATCACCAATCGTCGGTTCGCCCGCGAGCGTCCCGCCGAGCTGCGCGCCTTCACCCGCGCGTACATCCGCGGCTGGCGCGACTACCTCGAGGGCGATCCCGCCCCCGCCCACGCCGCCCTGAAGCAAGCCCACGCGCAGAACACCGACGCGTTTATGGACTTCTCCCGGCGGATGATCCTCCAGGAGAAGCTCGTGACCGGCCGTGATGCTGACGGCGGCCCGGCCAAGGTCGGCCGCCTAGACCCCGCTCGCTACACCGCGCAGATCGCCAAGCTGGAGGAACTCGCGCTGCTCAAGCCCGGCAAGGTGACGGCGGCGGCTGCCCTCACCACCGAGTTCCTGCCCTGAGCCGGCCCGCCCGATGCCCGTCCCCCCGCCCCGCGAACGCTTCCTAGAGCTGCTGAGCGCGGCCGTGACGGACGGCACGCTCGCCAAGCTGACCCTCGGCAAGCCCGCCAGCGCCGATCCTACCCTGAGGAACCTATTCGCGCGGCCCGTCCAGCTGCGCGACGGCGCCCGCGTCAACCTGATCTGGAGGCACGCCACCCGCGAGGTAACCCGCAACCTGCCGCCGGCCGAGGCCGCGGACCTGCTCGCCGGCCTGCTCGGTACGGAGTTCCTCGACGCGCACCTCTTCACCGCCACCGGGCACCATCAGTTCGAAACGAATCCCGGCGGCCGCCCGCGCCTTCGCTCCCTGCCCGCACAACCGGATCTCGTGCCGCCGGCGCGGGGGCAACACGACCGGCCCAAGGATCACGTCCTGCCCGGCTCCACCCCGTGGCTGCAGGACCTCGGGGTTACCAATCCGGATGGTCGGCCGCGCGCGGGAATGGCGGGCAAGCTGAGCCAGATCCAGCATTTCGCCGCGCTGCTGCAACCGCTGCTGCACACGGCCTTCCCGCCGGAAAGCGCGAAGGAGCGTGACGGGAGGGCGTTGGAGGTGATCGACGCGGGCTCCGGCAAGGGCTACCTCACGTTCGCCCTCGCACACCTCCTGGGCCCCGGCTTCCGCGTGCGCGGGCTCGAGGCCCGCCCCGAGCTGGTGGCGTTCTGCAACCAGGTCGCCGAGCGCCACGACCTGCGGGACCGGCTCGCCTTCGTCGCCGGCCGCCTTGATCCCGCCCGGGACGAGCCCTGCGACCTCCTGATCGCCCTGCACGCCTGCGACACCGCCACGGACGACGCGCTCGCCATCGGCATCCGCGCCGGCGCGCGCCTCCTCGTCGTGGCGCCCTGTTGCCAGCACGAGCTGCGGCCCGCGCTGGAGGCCCCGCCGGGATTAGCCCCCGTCTGGCGCCACGGCATCTTCCGCGAGCGCCACACCGAATTCGCCACCGATGCCCTGCGGGCCCTCCTGCTGGAGTGGGCCGGCTATGCCACCCAGGTCGCGGAGTTCACCGGGGCGGAACACACCGCCAAGAATCTGCTGCTCTCCGGCCTGCGCCAGCGGCGCTTGGGGGATGCGGGGAAGGCCGCCGCCGTCCGTGAGTTCGCGGCCGCCTACGGGATCCGCACGCAGGCGCTCGCGCGGCATTTGGGTTTCGACCTTGTGGCCAACCCCGCCTCGCCGCGATGAGCTGGGACGAGTTGGATTGGCCCGCGCTCGATCGCCTGCGCGCACGGTTCCTCGCCGGCCCCGGCTCCGAGCCGTACTGGCGGTCACCCTCCGACCTCGCGAGCTATGACCTTACTTTCGGTGAGCGCATCGGCTGGAAATGGGACCAAGTGCTGCGGGAACTGCGGGGACGCGGCTGGTCGCCCCGAGGGCGCGCGGTGCTCGACTGGGGCTGCGGGAGCGGCGTCGCCGGACGCCGGTTGCTGGGCGCCTGGGGGGCGGAGTCCTTCGGCTCCCTGACGGTCTGGGACCACTCCCCGCTCGCGATCGACTTCGCCGCGGAATCCGCCCGCCAAGAGTTTCCCGGTTTGGACGTCCGAACCGCCACCCCTGACTTCCTCGCCGGGGACGAGCCGATCGGCCTCTTGCTGCTAAGCCACGTCCTCAACGAGCTGGCCCCCGCCGCGTGGGAAGAGTTAGGCCGGCTGATCGCGCGGGCGGACGCGGTGCTGTGGGTTGAGCCGGGGACCCGTGACGTGAGCCGTCGACTCGGGGCGGAGCGGGAGCGCTGGCGGGCCCGTTTCTCGTTGGTCGCACCGTGCACGAGCGCGGGCCCGTGCCCGATGTTCTCGGCCGGCCAGGAACGGCACTGGTGCCACTTCTTCGCGCCGCCCCCGGCCGAGATCTTCGCGGACTCCCGATGGGTCCGGTTCG
>JBILWD010000092.1:0-11577 GCA_044370095.1 Opitutaceae bacterium
GTCCTCGAAGCAGCAGCAGGCGGTGCCCTTGGGGCGTTCCTTGCAGCAGTCGCAGCCGCAGTTCTTGCCCTCGGCGGCGAACAGGGTCGCCACGGCGAGGGGGAGGAGGGGGAGGAGGCGGGTGGTTTTCATTGGGCAGCGGTTTCGGAAAAGAGGTTCATTGCAGCAGGCGGAGGAAGATCTCGGGGTCCCAGGTGGAGCCCTCGACGCGCTGGGTGATGCGGCCGTCGCGGTCGATGAGCACGGTGGCGAGGGTGTGCTTCCAGATGTTCTCGCTGGGCTCGGCGATGACGCCGAACTGCGCCAGCAGGCGGCGCACCGCGGCCTCGCTGCCGGTGAGGAACTGGAAGTTCACGGGATCCACCCCGCGCGCCTCGGCGTACTCGCGCAGGACCTCGGGGGTGTCGTAGATCGGGTCCATCGAGATCGAGAGCAGTTGGAAGTCCTTGATCTCGCGCTCGGCCGCCTGGCGCTGGAGCGAGATCATCCGTGCGGTGGCCGCCGGGCACATCGTCGCGACCGGGCAGCGGGTGAAGATGAAGTTGAGCACGATCCGTTTGCCGCGGTAGCGCTCGAGGCCGACCTTCTCGCCCAGCTGGTTGAGGAGCTGGAACTCGGGCGCGTGCTCGCCCAGCTCCACGAAAGCGTCGTGCTCGATGCCCTTTTTGGGGGCGCTCCCCGGGGCGGGGGACTCCGTACGGATGTCCTCCAGCTTGAACTCGCCCGGGGCGGACTCGTACATCCGCGCCCGGATCTTTTGCCCCTCACGGAAGTCCGCCGGCTTCGCCCCCTGCAGGAGGAACTCCATCGTCATCGCGGGCATATAACCCGGGATTTCTTCGTGGTGGACGATCAGGCCGTTGCCGTCGGGGGTGAGTGCGATCACCTCGCCGCGCAGGTCGTACCGGGGCGCGGCGGCCACCTGGGGTGCGGCTGCCGCCTCAAGCGCGTGCACCCGCAGCGGCTGCTCCGCGGTGTGCCAGAAGATCAGGAACGAACCGCCCCGCGCCAGCACCCGCGGCTGGCCCGTGGCGCCCGCGACGGAGGTCACGGCCTGCTCGCGCCAGGTCGCGCCCGCGTCCTCGGAGAGCACCGCGCGCAGCTGCATCCGGCCGTCGGCGAACTCCCGCCACGCGACCGCCACCCGCCGGCCCGCGACCGCGAGGTCCGCGTGCGCCGCGAACTTGCCGCCCAGCCGGCGCCGACTCTCGGGCAGCGCACCCGCGCCGAGCTGGCCGTAAGCGGCGACCCCGCCTTCCGCATCGGCGGTGAACCAGACGGTGTGCGCCGTGCCCTGCGCGTCGAAGGCGAGTGAGGGCCCGTGGTGCGGGCAGGCGTCGAGGCGCCAATTGTCGGTGGTCGCTCGGCGGAACCCGCTGGCGGTCCCGTCAGGGTTGAGCCGCGCCGTGGCGTGGTCGCGGATATTTGGCTCGAAGATGTGGCGCCACATCGCGTGGACTCGCCCCGCCGGGTCGGTGGCGAGCGCGATGCGGCAGCATTCGCAGGCGTGGTCCGCCGCCTTAAAGTCCCCCTTAAAGGTAGCACCGCGGTCCTCGGAGACCGCGAAATAAAGCGCCGCCCCGCGGTACTTCGGGGTGGCCCCCGCGGCGGCCACGGCGTCCCGCTTGTCGATCCACGCCACGAAGAGCCGGCCCTGGCCGTCGAACGCCAGCGCGTCGAAGCGGTGGGTGATCTCCTCGCGGTGGCGATGCACGGTCAGCGGTGGGGTGAAGGTCCGCCCGCCATCCAGCGAACGCGCGAGGCGGATCGCCCCGCTGTACGGCTTGGACAAGGCCTGGGTCCAGGTGACGAACACCTCGCCGCCCGCGGAAACGAGCACCTTGGGCCGCGCGTCGCCGCCGGGATCGAGGGTCTCGGCCGCGGGGTTCACCACCACCGGGGTCGTCCACGAGGTGCCCGCGTCGTCGGACCGTCGCACGAGGACCCGCCCGTGCTCGTGCGTCACCACCCACAGCCGGCCCTGCGGATCCACGGTGGCGGACGCGCGCAGGTCGGGGCCGTCGACCGGGATCGGCGGGGCGCCCGGGTGGGTGTGCGGGGCGTCGGCCGCGGGCGCGGGTCCGGCGAGCAGGAGCGAGAGGCTGAGCAGCAGGGGACGGGCGGTCATCGTGGGACGGGTGGGTTCACCAGCGGTAGTCCACGCCGCCGTAGGCGGAGCGGGGGAGGCCCGGGGTGAACACGGGGGTGTTGGAGGAAACCGAGGCGCTGTCGGCGTAGCGGCGGTCGCCGGCATTGAGGACGCGGGCGAACAGGGAGAAGCGGGGCGTGGCCTGCCAGCTGGCGCGCAGGTTCACCAGGTTGTGGCCGGGGTAGCGGCCGAACGCGGGGGAGTTGCTCGCCTCGAGCCAGTACGCGCCGAGGCGCACCCATTCCGCCTGCAGGAAGACGCGGCCGCCGGGGGTCCAGCTGAGGCGCGTGTTGGTGAGCAGCCGCGGGGCCGACTCCATCTCCTTGCCGCTGAAGTTGGCCGTGGCGGTCACCCAGTCCTCGTAGGTGTGCCGGGCGTGGGAGAAGGCGACGTCGAGCCGGAGCCGGCCGGGCAGCGGCCCGCCGAGGCCGGCCTCGACGCCCCGGTGGCGGGTGCGGCCGGCGTTGACGCTCGTGGTCAGGTTGGTGGCGAGGTCGCGCTGGCTCACGAGGTCGTCACGCTTGACGAGGTCATAGGCCACGATGTGGCCGGACCAGCGGCCGAGGTCCCCGCGGAGGCCGAGTTCGGCCTGGCGGGCGCGGATGGGCTGGAGAGCGAGCGCGAGGCGGGCGCGGTTGAGCGCGTTCGCCGGCTGCGCCTCGCCGCCGGCGCGGAAGAGCTGGCTCTCGGACGGGGCGCGGAAGCCCTCGTTGAGCGAGCCGTACAGGTGGAGCGCCGGGCTCAGGGCCCAGGTGGCGCCCAGCTTGGGGCTGGCGCGATTGTAACGGGCGGCGTGGCTCGCGATCTGCCCGTAATGGCGGGTCGCGCCGTAGACACTGGCCGCGACCGTCCCCGCGGGCAGGCGGTTCGCCAGATCGAACTCCAGGGTGTCGTGGCGCAGGCCCGCGGTGAGGCGGAGCGGCGGCAGGGGCGAGGTCTCCGCGTGGAGGTAGGGTGCCGCGCTGCGGAACGTGACCGCGTAGTCGTAGATGCGCGTGCCGCGGACGTAGCTGGTGTAGACCGTGCTGGCGCCGCTGCCGGTGCGGGTGACGAGGAGGTTGTCCTCGCGGCGCGAACCGGGGCTGCGGTCGAGGTCGAGGCCCGCGATGAGCCGCGTGCGGCCCGGCGCGAAGTCCTGCCGCCACTTCGCGAGGAGGCCCGCGGAGCGGTTCTGCCCGCGGTCGATCCGCGGATCAGAGCTCAGCGTGAACGAGGCGTTCAGCTCCATCGCGTTCTCGCGCAGGTAGGGCGTGAGCGTGAGCTGGCCGGACCCGAGGCGGCGCTGGTACTCGAGCGACAGCCGCCGCGCCTCAACCAGACGGTAGGCGATGGCGAAGTTGTTCCGCGTGGGGTTGTTCCGGTAATCGGCGTAGGGCAGGGCGGAGTTCGCGCCCGTCTCCTGGTCGATGTCGGACCAGGCGGCGATCAGCTTCAGCGAGCCGCCGGTGAGCGCGTGGTCCCAGCGGAGGTTGAAGCTGCGCCGGTCGTAACCCGTGCGCTGCCGCCAACCGTCGGTGTGCGTCACGTTCACGTCGAGCCGGGCCGCGCCGAGGCCGCCGAGGCCGGTGGCGCCGTGGGCGAGGACGCGGCGGACGCCGTGGCTGCCGGCCTCGAGCGAGAGGGCGGCGGAGGGGCGTTCCCCGGGGGCCTGGGAGAGCACGTTGACCACGCCGCCGATCGCGTCCGAGCCGTGCAGGGCGGAGCCGGGCCCGCGGACCACCTCGACGCCACCGGCGCCGGGGAGGTTCACCTCGTAGAGGGCGTTGTGGTTGAAGAAGCCGGTCGCGCGCACCGGGATCCCGTCCTCGAGGAACAGGTACAGCGGGCTGGTCGTGAACGGCTGGCGGATGGCGGTGGTGTGACCCTCGCCGTTGGTGACGGCGACGGCGACGCCGGGCACCTGGCCAAGCAGTTGGCCCGGGTGCAGCGGCGCGGTATCGCGGATCGCGGTGGTGGAGATGAGGCCGACGGAAGCCGGCGTCTCGCTGAGCGGGGCGCGCTCGCGGGTGCCGGTCACGGTGTAGGCGCCGAGGACCTGGGTCGGATCGGCGGGCGCGGCCGTCTGCGCGACGGCCAGCGGGGCGGCGGCGAGGGCCAGCCCGAGACGGGGGAGGAGAGTGAAATTCATGTTGGCAGGCGTGCGGGAGAGGCGACCTGCCCGGCGGCACGCGGGCACGCGGGTCAGGCTCGCGCGGGGCGCGAACGGGGGGTGGGCTCAGCCAGGGCACGCGTCCGACGGACGCGGCGGCGCCACCCGGTCATCCGGCCTTAGGCCCGCGGTGGCCTCACCGGCACCGCCTCGACGCGACTGGGCCCGTGAAGGGCGCCCGGCTCCGGCCAGTCGGGCGCGGGCGGGCGCGGCGTGAAGACCTCGGCTCGGTGCACGGCCAAGGTCAGCTTCTCCGCGGAGAGCTCGATTGCGGCCGGGAGCTGTTCCCGGGCGGCGCGGCGCGAAGCCGCGATGCGGACGCACGAGCGGCAGGAGTTGGCCGGGTCGAAGGTCTTGGCCAGCGCCTGCCCCACGGGCAGCACCGCCGCGTAACCGTGAAACATCTTCGCCCACGCCAGCATCTGCGCCGCGTCGAGGAGCGCGCCATTGGCGCACACCCACGCGAGCAGAAGGGCGATGCTGGGAAGCCTGCGGTTCAAGGGTCCGAGCGTGCCCCGCGCGGCGCCGGCTGGCAAGCGCGGGCACTACGGAGGCGGCCTGCGCAGCCCTGCGCAGGGGGCGCGGCAGATGAACGATGGCTCCGTCTGGATGCTTCGCACCTTCCCCCGGCGAGTTCGCGGTCCGCGCTCCGGTCGACGCGCGCGCCGCGCCGGTAAGGCCCGCGGAGTTACGCCCTTGGCGCGACCCGACTCGGATCGACCAATGAACCCGGCCCGGCTCAACCCGAGAACAGATCGGTCGGCCGGCCGGTCGCCCCCACCTGCGCCGCGAAGACGAAGCCCGCTTCCGGCTGCGCCGCGCGCTCCGCCGGTGTTAAGCGGCAGGCCGCGGTGGTGATGAACAGGGTGTCGCCCCTCGGCCCGCCGAAGGTGCAGGTCGTCACCCGCGCCACCGGCAGGCGCACGGTCTCGAGCAACCGCCCCCGCGCTGGATCCCATCGGCCGACGCAGCCGCCGTCCCAAAACGCGATCCAGAGATGGCCCTCCGTGTCGATGGTGCAGCCGTCCGGGAAGCCGGGCGCGGCGTTGGTGGCGAACGCCACCCGCGGCCGCGTGAGCGTCCCGGTTTCCGGGTCGAAGTCGAAGGCCTGCACCGTCCGGGTTGGCGAATCGATGTAGTACAACGTCCGCTGGTCCGGGGACCACGCGAGCCCGTTGGAGACGCTCACGCCCTCGCGCCAGCGGCGGCAGGCGCCATCGGGCGCAAAGGAGTACAGCGCGCCGCGGCCCGGCGACTCGTCGAGGGCCATCGTGCCCGCCCAAAGGCGGCCTTGCGGGTCGCACTTGGCGTCGTTGAAGCGCAGCGCCGCCGCGTCGTGGTCCGGCGCCACCGCCCACGGGCGGGTTGCCCCCGTCGCGGGGTCGAGGCGGTGGATGCCGTCCTGCAGCGCCACCAGGAGGTCGGCGCCGCGCGTCGGCAGCACCGCGCCGACGAGCTGGGGCACGGGCCGCGTAACCGTGGCTGGGTCGCTCGGCGACGCCTCGTGCACGCGACGGCCGAGGATGTCGACCCAGAGGAGCGTACCCCGTCCAGGGTGCCACACGGCGCCTTCGCCGAGTTCGGCGGGCACGCGGCGGAAGAGTTCGACCCGGGAATCGGCGGGCATCGGGCGAGCGCTGGGCGCAGGTCAGCCGCCGTAGGGCGAGCGAGCGCCCGTCTTCGGTCCGCCGGGCAAGGTCGCGACCTGGCCCCGCAGGAGCTCGAGGCGCTGCTTCACGTAGGCGCCCAGCGCGAGCACATCCGCGCCGATGTTGAAGACACGAGTTCCCTCCTCAATCAGGTCGCTGAGAGGTGGAAAGAGTCCGGAGGACATCGTGAACTTGCCGTGGCGGCGAGCGGCCGCGGCAACGCGCCGGCGGGCCGCGACCACCTCGGGGGCGTCGATCTGCCCGACCTTGCCGATCCGGTGGCTGAAGTCGCCGGGCCCGAACATCAAGCCGTCGAAGCCGGGCACCGCCGCGATCTCCTCGACCTGTTCGAGGGCCTCGGGCGACTCGATCTGCAGGATGACGACCCGCTCCTCGTTGGTGTGGCGCGTGTACTCGGTGATCGGGATCAGGCAGAACTTCCCGTCGGTGTTACCGCCGTCGAGTGGGCGGCGGCCAACCGGATGGCAGCGCACCCAGTCGACAATCTGCCGCGCCTCCGCCGCCGAGCTCACGTGGGGCACGATGATGCCGGTGGCGTCCGCCTCGAACGGCCGGATGTAATCGCTGTAGGAGCCCTTCGTGACCCGCACGAGGGTGTCGACGTCGTGCAGCCGGGCGGCGCGGATCTGGTGCTCGAGGTTCGTCCAGTCGTTCGGCACGTGCTCGTTGCAGATCCAGACGGCGTCGCAGCCGCAGAGCCCGGCGATCTCGAGGATGCGTGGGTCGTTGAGGTTGGCCTTGAACACGGTGACGAGCTGGTCCTCGCGCACGAGGGAGAGCAGGCGGCTACGGCGGAGTTTCATCGGGGAAGCGGCGGGAAGACTTCTGGGAAACCGCGCCCGGGGCGAGCCTTCGTTGGCGCCGCTTCCCGCTTGTGCCGGCCGCACCCGGCCCTTCGATGAGCGCATGCCGCCGGCTTTCCCCGCTCTGCCCCGCCCGCGTCCCGCCGCCCTCGCGCTCCTCCTCGCGCTCGCCGCGCCGCTGCCGGCCTCGGAACCGGCCCCCGCGGGTCGCGACTGGCCCGCTTACTTGGGGGACGCGGCGCGCTCGCATTACTCGACGCTTGCGCGCATCCACCGCGGCAACGTCGCGGCGCTGCGCACGGCGTGGACCTACGACACGGGGGAGAAGGGGGAATTTCAGTCCAATAACCTCGTGATTGATGGCGTGCTCTACGCGGCCACCCCGGGACGGCACGTGGTCGCACTCGACGCCGCGACTGGCCGCGAGCGCTGGCGCTTCGACCCGAAGTCGGAAAACGACGAGGCCCTTGGGCGGCGGCTGCGCGGCGTGATGCACTGGGCGGACGGCGCGGACCGACGCATCTTCACGGCCGGCGCCACGCGCCTGTACGCGCTGGACGCGGGGACGGGCCGACCGGTGCGCACCTTCGGAGAGAACGGCTCGATCGCCCTCGGTACCGGCCTGCGGGGCGGCGACGCTCCGGCCGTCGCCGGCTTGAACACGCCGGGCGTGCTTTGGCGGGACTTCCTCATCCTCGGCGCGAACTTGGCGGAGAATGTCCCCGGTGCCGTCCGCGCCTTCGACGTCCGCACCGGCGCCCTCCGCTGGGTCTTCCACACCATCCCGCGGCCCGGCGAGCCCGGCGCCGAGACTTGGCCAGCCGAGGGTTGGCGCACAACCGGCGGCGCCGCCCCGTGGTCGGGACTCACTTTGGACGCGCAGCGGGGCATCGTCTACGCGGCGACCGAGACGGCTGGGCCCGACTTCTGGGGTGGCCGCCGGTTTGGGGAGAACCTCTACGCCAACTCCCTGATCGCCCTCGACGCGGCTACCGGCCGTCGGCTCTGGCACCACCAGCTGGTGCACCACGATCTGTGGGACCTCGACCTGCCGGCGCCGCCCACGCTACTCACCGTCCGCCACGGCGGGCGGCGCATCGACGCCGTCGCCCAAGGCACGAAGATGGGTCGGCTATTCGTCTTCAACCGGGAAACCGGCGAGCCGCTCTGGCCGATCCACGAGCGGCCCGTGGCGGCGTCGGAGATCCCGGGTGTCCGCGCGTGGCCCACGCAGCCGTTCCAAGAGAAGCCGGCGCCGCTGATGCGGCAGCGTTACACGCCGGAGGATGTGTCCGACGTCTCACCTGCCGCGCGGCAGCTCACCACGGAGCGCCTCGCCCGCGCCGGCAACTTCGGTTCGTTCCCGCCCCCGCGGTGGAGCGAGACGATCCTGTTCCCGGGCTTTGATGGGGGGTTCGAGTGGGGCGGCTCGGCGGCGGATCCCGACGGCATCCTCTACGCGAACGTTAACGAGATGCCCTGGATCCACCAGCTGGTGCCGACGCGGCGAGACGGCGCGGTCGTCGCTTATCCGCAGCGCCAGTACCTGATCCATTGCGGCCCCTGCCACCGCCCAGACAAGACGGGGGATCCGGCGAACGGCATCCCCGCGCTCACCGGCCTCACTGCGCGCCGGCCCCGCGATGAAGTGGCGCGCCTCCTTGAGCAGGGGATCGGCCGGATGCCCCCGATGGCGGCGGTCCCGGTGGCGCAGCGGAACGCGATCCTCGATCACCTCTACGGTTTCGGGCCCGCGGCTGCCGACCGTCCTGCGCCGGCCAAGTCCAAGGCGAAGGGGAAGGCGCCGGACGCGGAGGGGGATGAGCCGCTGTACACCTTCGGTGGGTTCCGCCGCTGGCTCGACGCCGAGGGCTACCCCGCGATCAAGCCCCCGTGGGGCACGCTCAACGCCGTCGACCTCAACACCGGCGAGCTCAAGTGGAAAGTGCCGCTTGGCGAATACAAGGAGCTCACCGCGCGGGGCATCCCGCCCACCGGCACCGAGAACTACGGCGGGCCCGTCGTCACCGCGGGCGGCCTGATCTTCATTGCGGCGACGGCGGACGAGACGATCCGCGCCTTCGACAAGGACACCGGGCGCGTGCTCTGGCAGGCGCCGCTGCCCTTCTCGGGTAACGCGACGCCCAGCACCTACGAGGTGGCCGGGCGCCAGTACCTCGTCATCTCGGCGGGCGGCGGCAAGTCGGGCCGCCCGGCGGGCGGGATCATCGTGGCCTTCGCGCTGCCCGAGTGAAGCGCCCTAGCCCCGCGGCTCAGTCGAGCGGGGTCAGCTCGATGTTCCGGTACCAGATCTCGGCGCCCTCGGTCTGGAAAAAGATCTTCCCCTTGGTGACGTTCAGGCCCCAAGCCTTGTTCACGAGCTGGCCGTTGACGTAGAACTCCAGTTTGTCGCCGCGGCAAACGATCTCGCAGCGGCTCCATTCGCCGACGGGGGACTCGACGTCCTTCGGCCCGCGCACGCCGAGGGTGTCGGTCCACTTCGGGTCGCGGCCCCACCAGTTGTGGCGGCCGCTGTCCTTGTAGTTCATCACCTCACCGCCGGCCTTGTAGTACTTCTGTTTTCCGTCGGTGTACCCCTCACTGGTGAGCAGGAGGGTTGCGGGTTGGCCGGCGTCGTCCTTCTTGGTCGCGTTGACCACGAGAATGTCGCCCGTGCCGCCCTCGATGATTTGGAATTCGTAGGACGTCATCCACGGGCTGACCTCGTTGGGCCCGATGCAGTGCACGAGCACGCCGGAGTCGCGTGACTTGGTCTTGCGGTTGCCGTAGGTGGGGCCGCCCCACTTGAAGTCGAAGGTGAGGCGGTAGTTCGCGTAGCGCTCTTTGGTGATGATGCCCCCGTAGTAGGCCACATCGCCGGCTCCGCCCGAGACCTTGAGCATTCCGTCGACCACGGTGAAGATCCCGGGATTCTCGTTCCGGGTCTGGACCGTGTAGGTGTACCAGCCGTCGAGGTCGCGGCCGTTGAACAGCTTGATCGTGCGGGGACTGGCGCCGGCGTGCAGTGCGGAGGCAAGGACGCAGACGGCGAGGGCAGGAAGCAGGATGCGCATAGGTGGGGAGTGGGAAGAGGGTAGGGTGGTGGGGACCGTGGCGGGTCGTCTGTCCGGTGCAAGCCCGGGCCTCACTCTTCCGGCGGCGGGCGGCGACTCCAGGTGAGGCCGGCCAACTGGCGTTCGCCGGGCGGTGGATCCAGGAGGCTGAGTAGGTAGCCCGCCACGAGCGTGACGACGGTGCCCGCGAGGGCCCACCACAGGAAGGAGATCGGAGTGCGGAAGCTGATCCAGAGCGTCGCGGCCGTGCCGATGGCCCAGCCGAGGAGAGCGCCGCGGGCGGTGGCGCGGGCGGTGAGCATCCCGAGGAGGAAGAGCCCGATCAGGGGGCCGCCCACCATACTGATCACCTTGTTGGTGGCCTCCAGCAGGGTGCCCAGGGATTCCACGAGGAACGCGAGCAGCATCACGATCCCGCCGTAGGCGAAGGTTAGAAGGCGGGCGAGCCGCAGTTGGTGCGCGTCCGCGAGGTTGGGGCGGGGCCACAGGCGCTGGTAGAAGTCGACGAGGCTGGCCGAGGTCAGCGAATTGATGCCGGCGGAGATCGTCGACATACTGGCGGCGTAGATGGCCGCGATGAACAGCCCGGGGAGGCCTGCGGGCAGCTGGTGCAGCACGAAATAGGGCAGGATCTGATCGGCCTTGGTGATCTGGCCGGCCGCGAGCGGATCCCCCTTCAGCTGATAAAAGGCCCAGAAGACCAAGCCGCTGCCGTAGAACACCGCCGTCACCGGTAGCACGAGGGCGAGCTTAATCCAGAGCCCGCGCTGGGCCGCGCGGAGGCTACTCGCGGTCAGGTAGCGCTGCACCGAGACCTGATCCGTCGCCATCTGCACCAGGTACATAAAGCCCGCTCCGATCAGCAGGCCCCAGAGCGTCACGCGCACGGTGGGGTCGGGGCTCAGGCTCAGCTCGAGCTTGCCGCCTGCCTGCCCGAGCTCGATCACCTGCGCGAGGCCCCCAGGGATCTGCCGCAGCGCGAGCAGCACCACCGCGAGCATCCCCCCGAAGAGGACCACCAACTGCATAATGTCGGTCCAGATCACTGCCCGCATCCCACCGAAGGTGGTGTAGACAGTGGTGACGAGGCCGGTGCAGACGATCGTGAACCAGAGGGGGAGGCCCGTCACCTGCTCTAGCGCGAGGGCGGGGGCGTAGGTGGCGGCGGCCAGCCAGAGCAGTACGCGCAGGATAAAGGCGCCCGAGGCGAGCGTCCGGAGCGTGGTGGAGAAGCGCTCCTCGAGGTACTGGTAGGCGGTGAAGAAACGGCGGCTGTAGAGGAAGCGCAGGAAAACAATATTCGTCAGCGGCGTAGCGATGAAGAAGCCGAGGTTGACGAGGAAGAAGGCCGGACCGTGCAGGTAGCCCTCGCCCGGGGCCGAGAGAAAGGTGATGCCCGAGAAGAGGGCGGCGAGGATCGTCATCGAAACGACGACGCTCCCCATCGACCGCCCGGCCAGGAAGTATTCCTTCAAGTCCCGCTGCCCGCGGGCGAACCAGAGGCCGATGGCGGCGGTGAGGCCGAGGTAGGCGGCGAAGACGGCGTAGTCGAGCCAGCCGAAGGTCTGAGACAGCGGGGTCATGGGGTGGCCCGAAACTGCCCGACCCTGCCGTCGGTGCAACCTTGGCGGCGCGGTTCGCGGTTCGGACCAGGACCCCGGAACGGGCTCAGTTCTGCGCCACGACCTTGGTGCCTTCGAAGTCGAAGCGGAAGCGCACCTCCTGCAGTCCC
>JBILWD010000337.1:0-3778 GCA_044370095.1 Opitutaceae bacterium
GCTTCATCTTGATGCTGTTGCCTTGGTCGTACTGGCGGCGCCAGAGCTCGCGCCCGGTGGCGCGGTCAAGGCACAGCAGCAGAATCTCCTGCCCGCCGGGCCCGCGGCCGCCGGCGGGGCTGGGACGGGCCTTCTTGCCCGGCGCGGGCGGTGGGGGCGGCGGCGTGCTGCCAGGGACCTCCGCAGAGGGCGTGTTGAGGAAGATGTGGTCGCCCCAGACCGTGGGCGTGGACCCGCTCCACGCGGGCATCTCCTGCTTCCACTTCACGTTCTCGGTGGTGGACCAAGTCTCGGGTAGGTTGCGGGCCTCCGGGGCAGTGCCATCGCCGCGGGGGCCTCGCCAGCCCGGCCAGTCGCCGGCGAAGGCGGGGGCAAGCAGGAGGGCGCCGAGCAGGAACGCGGCGGGCGGGAGGCGGAGGGCCGGGGCAAGGGAGGAGCGCATCGTGGGGAGTGAGGCGACCCCGGCACGGGGCGTGCCGGCGGCGGCCACAGAGACTGGAGGCGAGGCGCGGAGCGTTGTCGAGCGCGCCGCGTCAGCCCTAGGCAAAAGTTTGTAAAACTCGCCGCAGCGCGCCGACGCAGGCTCGCCTTTCGCCCTGCGCACGTTTGCCTTGGGGCCAGCCCGGGAGCGGAATGCCTCCGCCGACCCCCGCTTTTCCCCGATGATGCGAAGCCTGCCCGCCTCCGCCCGCGCCACCCTGCTACTCGCCGCCGGCGCCGCCACTATCCTGCACCCCGCGCTGACCGCCGCCGAGTTCGACCAGCGGATGGCCAACTTCTCCAGTCGCACCCAGGTGGGCGCGGACGCCAACGCGGCCTTCATCGGCTTCGCCGTCGGCCCCGGCCAAACCAAGACCGTCCTCATCCGCGCCGTGGGCCCAGCCCTCACCGGCTTCGGCGTGGCCGGGGCTCTCCCGGATCCGGTGATCGAGCTCTTCGCGGCGGCCAACCCCAACACTCCGCTGCTGCGGAACGACAACTGGACCGCGGACACCATCGGCGGCGCGAACGCCTTCGCCCGCGTCGGCGCCTTCGCGCTCACCGCCGGCAGCCGCGACGCCGCGATGGTCGCCACGCTCGGCCCCGGCTCCTATTCGGCCATCGTCCGCGACGTCGCCAACCGCTCGGGCATCGCCCTCGTGGAAGTGTACGACGTGACCGGCCGCGCCCGCCTGACCAACCTCTCGACCCGCGCCCAAGTGGGCACGGGCGCCGGCGTCCTCATCTCGGGCCTCGCAGTTGCCCCCGGCGGCGGCCCCCGGCGGATCCTCGCCCGCGCCGCGGGTCCCGCCCTCACGCCCCTCGGCGTCACCGGCGCCCTCGCCAATCCGGCCATCAGCGTCATCGAGTCCGGCACCAACCGCGAACTGGCCGCGAACGATGACTGGGGCACGACCAACGCGACCGCCCTGAGCGCGGCCTTCCGCGAAGCGGGCGCCTTCCCCTTTGCGGCCGGCTCACGCGACGCGGCCCTCCTCATCGATCTCCCCCCCGGCAAGAGCTACTCGGTGCAGGTCAGCGGCGTGGCCAACACCTCGGGCGTGGCGCTGGTCGAGGTGTACGACCTGACCCCGGAGTCGGGCGGCGTCTTCTCGGTGGTCGCCGCCACCGCCTCTACGGACAACCGCGGTGCGCCGCCGGCGGCCTTCCGCATCACGCGCACCGGCAGCACCAGCCAGGCGGTGACGGTGAACTTCTCCCTCAGCGGCTCGGCGGTGGCCGGGGCCGACTACACGGCGGTGCCGACCAGCGTGACCATCCCCGCGGGCGCGGAATTCGCCACCGTGAGCATCGCCGCGGCGCCCGCCGCGGCCGGGGCCACGGTGAGCAAGGACCTCACGCTCACCCTCGTCGCGGGCAACGGCTACGAGCTGGCGGCGGACCGCAGCGCGGTCGTCTCGCTCTTCTTTAACCAGCCGACCCTATTCCGCACGACCCTGCGCACGACCGCGGCCGCGGCAGGTTCCACCGCCTCAGGCGCGGCCAGCATCCAGCTGAGCGCGGATGAGAACGTGGCCCTCGTCAGCGCGAATTTCTCCGGCCTGAGCGCCGCGCAGACCCTGGCCTACGTGCGCTTGGGCAACCCGGGCGAGGTGGGCGTGGACCTCGTCAAGCTGCCCCTCGGCCAGGTCGCCGGCTTCACCTGGGTGGTGGACGCCGCGGAAGGCTTCACCAAAGCCCAGATCGTGCAGGCCCTGAAGGAGGGCCGCGTCTTCGTGAGCATCGATTCGAGCGCCTATCCCGGAGGCGAGCTGCGCGGGGCATTCCTGCAATCGAGCAGCCGGCTCGTCTTCGCCGCCCCCGCCGCCCCGCCGGTGCTGGCGGACACTGTCCTCACGGACAACGATGCCGCCCGCTTCCTGATCCAGTCGACCTTCGGTCCCACCCTCGCGGAGATCCAATCCCTCGCCGGCCAGCAGCGGGCGGGCCTCGACGCGTGGATCACCCAACAGATGGGCCTCGCGCCGTCGCTGCACCTCGACGCGACGGACGCGGACTTCCGGGAGCACACGGCGCTGGGCGAGAACCCCCAGTATTCGCAGCAGAACCGGCAGACCGCCTGGTGGCGCCTCGCGCTGACCGCCCCCGACCAGCTGCGGCAACGGGTAGCGTTCGCCCTGAGTCAGGTCTTCGTCGTCTCGGACACGAACGGGACCTTGTTCAATAACCCGCGGGCGCTGGCCAATTACTATGACCTGCTGGTGCGGGGCGCCTTCGGTAACACGCGGCAGCTGCTGGAGGACGTGACCCTCAGCCCGGTGATGGGCGTGTACCTGAGCTCCCTGCGCAACGCCAAGGCGACCTTCGACGCGACCGGCCGCCAGCTGACGGCGCCCGACGAGAACTACGCGCGCGAGGTGATGCAGCTGTTCAGCGTGGGCCTCGTGGAGCTCCAGCCCGACGGCACCGCCAAGGTGGACATCAACGGCGCGATCATCCCGACCTACGACAACCGTACCATCTCGGAGCTAGCCAAAGTCTTCACGGGCCTAGGCTTCGCGACCAACGCGAGCGTCCCGAACTTCCGCGGCGCCCCCGTCAACTACCTCCAGCCGATGCAGTTCTACGGGGCCTTCCACGAGACGGCCGAAAAGCAGATCCTCGCCGGCCGGCGCATCCCGGCCGGGCAGAGCCCCGAGCAGGACCTGAAGGACACGCTCGACACCCTGTTTAACCATCCGAACACCGGGCCGTTCCTCTCCCGCCAGCTGATCCAGCGGCTGGTGACCTCCAACCCGAGCCCGGGCTACGTGTACCGGGTGGCGCAGGTCTTCGCCAACAACGGAGCGGGCGTGCGCGGCGACCTCGGTGCGGTGGTACGGGCGATCCTGCTCGATTACGAGGCCCGCTCGGCGGCCGTGGCGACCACGGCGAGCTTCGGCAAGCTGAAGGAGCCGCTGCTTCGGGCGACCGCGGTGCTGCGGGCCTTCGGCGGTGGCGCCAATAACGGCCGCTTCTTTATCCCGAACCCCGAGGCCACCCTCTCCCAAGCCTCCCTGCGGGCGCCGACGGTGTTCAACTTCTTCGAACCCGACTTCGTGCAGCCCGGCCCGCTCGCCGCCGCCGGACTCGTCGCTCCGGAGTACCAGATCGTCAACGACACGACCGCCATCAGCGTCCCGAACCAACTCTGGAACTACATTTACGCCGGCCGGACGGGCATCCCGGGGAGCACTTCGGTGTTTAATCCGGCGGAAGCCACGGTCGGCATCCGCGCCGACGCCACCCTGCTCACCCTCTCGCGCTCGCCCCGGGACCTCGTCGCCCGGGCGAACCT
>JBILWD010000093.1:0-11557 GCA_044370095.1 Opitutaceae bacterium
CGAGCCACCTGTTCGTGCAAGGAGACTTCACCCGCCTCGGCGAACGCGTGGAGCCGGGCACGCCGGCCATTTTGCCTCCCCTGCGGGCCGCCGGACCGCGGCCGACCCGCCTCGACCTCGCCCGCTGGACCGCCGATCCGAGCCACCCCCTGACCGCGCGAGTCATCGTCAATCGCGTCTGGCAGCAATACTTCGGCCTCGGTCTGGTCGAGACCGAGAACGATTTCGGTTCCCAGGGCATCCCGCCCTCGCACCCCGAGTTGCTCGATTGGCTGGCGACCGAGTTCACCGCGCGGGGTTGGAGCCTGAAGGCACTCCATCGGCTCATCGTGACTTCGGCCACCTACCGGCAATCGTCTAATGCCCGCGAGGATCTGGCGCTCGTGGACCCGCTGAACCGGCTCCTGTCGAGGCAGCAGCGACTGCGGCTCGATGCCGAGCTGGTGCGGGATGCCGCCCTCACCGCAAGCGGCCTGCTCGTGCCGCGGCTGGGGGGCCCCCCGGTCTATCCGCCGCAACCGGACGGCGTGATGAGCCTGGGCCAGGTCAAGCGGGAGTGGAAGGCCAGCACCGGTGAGGATCGCTACCGCCGGGGACTGTACACGCACTTCTGGCGCGCGACCCCCCATCCCGCGCTGGCGGTGTTCGATGCCGCCGACGGCTTCAGCAGCTGCACCCGCCGCCTGCGTTCGAACACGCCGCTACAGGCCCTGACCTTGCTCAATGACCAGCAGTTCTACGAGTTCGCCGAGGGCCTCGCGGACCGTGTGCTCCGCGAGCGGCCGGGCGCGCCGCTCCCAGAACAATTGGAACACGCCTTCCGCCTGAGCACCGCCCGCCGACCGAGCGCGTTTGAGCGCGACCGCCTCGCCAGCCTCTTTGCGCGACGCCTCGCGGCGGAGACCGGGGAACCAGCGGCCCGCCAACGCGCGGCGTGGATCGCCGTGGCCCGCGTGCTGCTGAACCTCGACGAAACCATCACCCGCGAATGAATCCGACCCTTACTCCTCAGAACTGGCCGGACTTCCTCGCCGCCCGCACGCGCCGCCACTTCCTCAGCCGCTGCGCGGTCGGCCTCGGGGGCATCGCCCTCGCGTCAATGCTCAACCAGGCGCGCGGGGCCGGGGCCGCACCCGCCGGTCCCCTCGCCCCGAAGCCGACCCACTTCCCGGCGCGCGCGAAAAACATCATCTATCTCTTTATGGCCGGCGGGCCCAGCCAACTGGAGCTCTTCGATTACAAGCCGAAGCTGGCCGAGTTAAACGGCCAACCGATCCCGCAGTCGTTCATCGAGGGGAAGCGCTTCGCCTTTATGGACTCCAGCCACGGCACGCGGCTGATGGGCACGCGGCGCCAGTTCGCGCAACACGGCCGCAGTGGGATGTGGGTTTCCGAGCTGTTCCCGCACACGGCGCGGATCGTCGACGACCTGACGATGGTGAAGTCCTGCCAGGCGACCCTCTTCAATCACGCCCCCGCGAAGCTCTTCATGAACACGGGGTCGGGCCAATTCGGGCGCCCCAGCATGGGTTCTTGGCTGAACTACGGCCTCGGCAGCGAGTGCCAGGACCTGCCCGGCTTCGTGGTCCTCCAGTCCGGCCCGCGCGGCCCCCGCGGCGGCGCGGTCAATTGGGGGTCGGGCTTCCTCCCGACCACCTACCAAGGCGTGCCCTTTCGGGGTACGGGGGAACCGATCCTCAACCTGACCCGGCCGGCCGCAGTCACGGCGGACGGGCAGCGGGACGCCCTCGACGCACTGCGCGACCTTAACCTGCAGCGGTCCGTCGCCACGGGCGACCCCGAGATCGCCACCCGCATCGCGGCCTACGAGATGGCGTCCCGGATGCAGTCCAGCGCGCCCGAACTGATCGACCTCAAGGCGGAGAGCGCGGCCACGCTGAAACTCTACGGCATCGAGGACCAGCGTCCGTCCTTCGCGCGCAACTGCCTCCTGGCCCGGCGCCTCGTGGAGCGGGGGGTGCGTTTCGTGCAGCTCTACCACACCAATTGGGACAGCCACGGCGGGCCGGGAGAGAACCTCCAGGCAGACTTCGAGAAGGTCTGCCGCGAGGTGGACCAGGGCCAGGCCGCCCTCGTGCAGGACCTAAAGGAGCGCGGCCTGCTCAAGGACACCCTCGTCATCTGGGGGGGGGAGTTCGGCCGCACCCCAATGGGCGAGAATCGCGATACCACCGGCCGCAACCACCACATCGACGCGTTCACGATGTGGTTTGCCGGCGGCGGGACGAAGGCAGGCCAGGTGATCGGCGAGACCGATGAGCTCGGGTTCAACGCGGTGCGGGACCCGATGCACGTGCACGACCTGCACGCGACTATCCTGCACTTGCTCGGCCTCGATCACACGCGGCTCACCTTCCGCTTCCAAGGCCGGGACTTCCGGCTGACGGACGTCCACGGCAAGGTGAACCACCAGCTCTTCGCCTGACGGGAGCCCCGGCGCGAAGGTTGGCTCCCTCGCACCGGGTTCGCTGGCCGTCAGGGCACGCGCCCCAGGGCCGGTGGGGAGGGATCGTGGGCCGCGACCAGGGGCCCTTGCCGCAGCGTCTCGGCGAGATTGGCGGCCCTTTCGGCATAGCGGTGGGCCCGCGCGGGGGACTGTCCCCTCAGTACCGCGTACAGCCCGCTGTTCCACGCGAGGGCCACGTGATAGGCATCCTGCGGTTTCTTCGCCTTGGCGAGTCCCCGGCAGATCCAGTCGTAGTGGCGGCAGGCGACCCGCAGGGCTTCCTCGCGATCGAGCGCATCTGCGAAGGGGCGGGAGGTGTGCATCCGCCACGTGTCGGCCTTGAACTGCCAGGGGCCTAGTTCACCGCCTGGACCTGGCCGGGAGACATTGCGGGGGTTCTCGATCAAACGGATCGCCTCGAGCGTCGCGGCGCGCTCCGGGGAGGCCTCCACGGATTCGACCACTACCGAGAGGACAAACAAGCGCAGACCAGTCTGAAAGACCGAACGCGCGGGGCTGGGTGGGAGTTTGGGCATAGCGCACGCAGAGACCGTTCTCCCAGCAGCCGGGTTCATCCTGTGAATAAGTTTTTCTGCTGCTACCGAGGGAACTTTTTCCTCGTTACGGGTCGCCCTGCAGTAAGCACTTGCGGGTCCTTCGCGTCGCTCGCTGGCTGACGGAATGCTGCGCCTCCACCTGCCGCCCAACCTCGTCGCCGCCGCCGCGCGGGACGCGGTCGCGGTGCGCGTGGAGCTGGATCTCAGTACCGCGCCGGCGGCGGAACTGCTGCCGCTGCTGGCCTTGTTGCAACGCTGGTGCGGGCCGCAGCCGCCGGGGGTCCTGCAATTGAACCGGCGGCAACTCGGGGAGTTGAGCCGTGCGGCGGCGGGGCAGCGCCTTTTCGTGGAGGGTGGCACTGCGGTGGCCTGGCGGCACGATGACCTGCTGCGAGAGCCGGCGGCACCCGCGGCTCCGGCCGCCTCCCTCCGGGGCACCCGCGGCAAAGCGGGCGAGGAGGCTCGGCCGCTCGAGGTCGACGGCACCGAGCACTACCTCGCGCTGACCCTGCCCTCGCGAGAGCATCCGCAGTACGCGGAGGCGCTCGCGCTGGTGAAGGAAGCGGGCTTTTTGCTGGAGCCCTCGAACGGGCGCTGGTGGCTGCGGGACCGGCACCGGACACTCTCGTTTCTTGCGCGGCACGGCGAGCGGCTGCGCGGCGCGCTCGCCGCCCGTTTCACCCCAGCCTTTACGCGGCAGACCGCACACCTAGTGCCCGCGCGCTTGGCCGCGCACGTGGAGACAACCGGAAATCAGTTCAGCGTGGAGCTAGGCCTCGCCGCGGAGGGTGCCTCGGAAGCCGAGCTCCGGGCCGCCCTCGCCACGGGTCGCGGTTACCTCGAGGCCAAGGGCCGGGTGCTGCTGATCGATCCCGAGCTGACCGGCCGCCTCGCTCAAGCGCAGCAAGCGCTCGCCGGCGATCCCCGCGTCGCGATGGCCCCGGTGGCGCGCCAGCGGGTGCCGCGGAGCCGCGTGGCCGAGGTTGCGGAATTGCTCGAGGAACTCGCGCCGGGCTTCCGTCCGCCGGCGGACTGGCAGCGCCTGACCGGGGCGGTGGAACGGCTGTCCGCCCTCGAGCCCGCGCCGGTTCCCGCCGCCCTCGACACGCTTTTGCGCCCGTACCAGCGACTGGGGGTGGCGTGGTTGTGGCACCTCCACCGGCAAGGGCTGGGCGGGATTTTGGCGGACGAGATGGGCTTGGGGAAGACCCTGCAGGCGCTCGCGTTTTTGGCTGCGCTGCACCGTCCAGCGGGGACCCCGGTCGGGACCACCTTGGTGGTATGCCCGGCTTCCCTGCTGGAGAACTGGCGCCGGGAGGCCGCGCGGTTCACTCCACAACTCCGGGTGGGTGTACATCACGGTGCCCGCCGGGTGGCCCACGCCGCGGATCTGGCGCAGGCGGATCTGATCATCACGAGCTACGGCACCCTCGCCCGGGACCAGGACCTGCTCTCGTCGGTGGAGTTCGCCTCCGTCGTGGCGGACGAGGCCCAGCACATCAAGAACCGGCGCTCGCAAAGCGCGGCAGCGCTGCGGGCCCTGCGGGCGCGCACCCGCTTCCTCCTGACCGGCACCCCGCTGGAGAACTCCCTCGCGGACCTCCGCTCGCTCCTCGAATTCCTGTTGCCTGGCTACTTGCCCCGCCTGCCCGCCGGCCTCAGCGCGGAGGAACGCACGTGGCACGACGACCGGCTGCGCCGGCAAGCGGCCCCCTACCTGTTGCGCCGGACCAAACGGGCGGTGGCGCCGGAGTTGCCGCCGCGTCTGGAGCAAGTCCTGTGGGTCGAGCTGACCCCGGAACAGGCCGATCTTTACCGGCGGATGGAGCAGGAGGGCGAACGGCAGCTGCTCGACCTCGCGGCGGCTGGAGCGGCCGAATCGAGTCTGCGTCTGGCCGCGCTCACCCAACTCCTGCGCCTACGCCAGATTTGTTGCGACCCCCGCTTGGTCGCCACCTTGCCGGAGCAGCCGACGGCGGCCGTTTCCGCCAAGCTGGAGGCGTTTCGTGAACTGCTCGCGGAGGCTGTCGACGACGGGCACCGGCTCCTCGTCTTCTCGCAGTTCACGCGCCTACTGGACCTCGTCGGGGCGGAATTGGAGGCGCAGGGCATCCCGTGGTGCCGGCTGGACGGCACGATGTCCCCCGCGCAGCGGCAGGCAGAGGTCGACCGCTTCCAGTCCGGGCCGGGCGTGCCGGTGTTCCTGCTCTCCCTCAAGGCGGGCGGAACCGGCCTCAACCTGACGGGCGCGGACACCGTGGTGCATCTCGATCCGTGGTGGAACCCGGCGGCGGAGGCGCAGGCGACCGATCGCGCGCACCGCATCGGGCAGACGCGGACCGTGACCAGCTACAAGCTGATCGCGACCGGTACCGTCGAGGAGCGGGTACTGGCGCTGCAGGAGGAGAAGCGGACCCTGCTGGCCGAGGTGTTCGAGGCGAGTGACGCCGCAGCGGCCAAGCTCAGCCTAGCGGACCTCCGCGGGCTGCTCGGGGGCTCGGCGAAGTAAGAGGCTGGGCCGGGGTTCGGTTCTTAAGTGTCTTTTGGCCTTGGCTTAAGCTGGAATTCCCGGGGCGACGCGCCCCGGCTACATCGAGCCGATGTGTTTCACTGCGCTTGCCGCGGTGCGGATGGGCCCGTTGTAGCTGGGGCGTGTCGCCCCGGCCCTTGCCGCCGGAACAGCCTACCGGCGCAGCCCTTCCACAGCGCGGCCCACGCCGCATCGGTCCCAAGGATGCGCGTTCTTGTTTTTCATTCCCGGGGCGACGCGCCCCGGGAACATCAGACCGGAGGCGGAAGATCGGCTGGGCGTCCTTGGGCGCGATCTCCGGCCCTGCCCTGTTCCCTCCCCCTGCGGGCTGGCTTCGTTGCGGGAAGGCTCTTCGCACCTAGATCCTTCGGTCATCCTTCGGTTATCGTTCGGTTCTTCAGAGGTAAGCCCCCTTTCTTACCTAGGGAAGACCGAAGGGTAACCGAAGGATGACCGAAGGATAAGGCTGGGAGGATAGGACGAGCAGGCTTTCGACGCCGAAGGAGCTTCGGCACCGGCCGACGGGCCCGGATCTAGACGCAACTACCTGCTGCGTAGGTCAATAGGATGCTTGTCTCCCTCCCAGGGTGCGGGTCAGGGGGCCTAGACGCCCGCAGCCGCCTGGCCCACTCAGCGCCTACAGCAGATCCGCGGCCAGTTCGGCGAGGCGGGAGCGCTCGCCCTTGGTGAGCTTCACGTGGGCCGCCAGGGGCTGGCCCTTCATCCGGTTGTGGCAGTACACCAAGCCGTTGCTGCGGGCATCCACGTACGGGTTGTCGATCTGCGCGGGGTCGCCGATCAGCACAATCTTGGAGCCCTCACTGATGCGGGTGATGACCGTCTTCACCTCGTGGGGCGTGAGTTGCTGGGCCTCGTCGAGGATGAAGAAGCGCCGCGCAATCGAGCGGCCGCGGATGAAAGCGAGGGCTTCGATCTCCACCAGCCCGCTCCGCAGCAAACGCTCGTAGGGCTTCAGGGCCGCGCCCGGCGCGCCGGTCGGCGCCAGGATGGGGGCGGGCGGGAGATTCTGCCGTTTGCCCTTCGGCCGCGCCACCTTCTTGGCGGCGAACTGGGGCTCCTTGGGGGGCTTCGAGGGGATCAACACCTCCAGCGCATCGTGGTAGGGCTGCAACCACGGGCGCATCTTCTCCTCCAGTGAACCGGGGAGGAAACCGAGGTCCTTGCCGAGGCTGATGATGGGGCGGGAAATGGACAGGCCGTCGTACCGGCAATGTTCATCCTGCAGCTGGTGCAGGGCGCACGCGGTGGAGAGCAACGTCTTGCCCGTGCCCGCCTTCCCGAAGCAGGTGATGAGCGAGAGGCTCTCGTCGAGCAGGGCGTCCATCAGGAACTGTTGTTCCAGGTTGCGCGCGCGGATGGGGATGCCGCCCGGGGCCTTCACGAAGTCCGGCAGCTTCAGCCGGCGCAGGACGCCCTCTCCGTAATGGCGGGCGGGCATCGTCTTGCCCTCTGGGGAACGCAGGAGGACGTACTCGTTCAGGAACAGCGGCGCCCCGGCGGAGGCCGACAGCGTGTACGCGCCCTCGGAGCAGAAGCGCTGCAACTCGTACTGGTCGAGCGCCACCTCGCGGTAGCTCGCCTCGTCGTCGGACGCGGGGACCTTGTCGTTCAGGTAATCTTGGGACTCGAGCCCAACCGCGCGGGCCTTCAGCTGCACGTTGACGTCCTTCGTCACCAGGATCGTCGGGGGCGGGAAGCGCTCCTGCACGAAGAGCGCGCAGGCGAGGATGCGGTTATCCTTCTTGGTTAAGTCGGGCAAAATTGCCCGCAGACGGTCCATCGCCGGCGACCAGTGTCCTGGGTTGAGCAGGTACGGGTTGATGATGATGGAGAGCGTGCCGCCAGTCTCGAGCTCGACACCCTCGTGCATCGAGCGGGTGTCGGGCAGCAGCTCCTGGAGCATCCGGTGCACGCGCCGCGCGTTGCGGCCGCGCTCGGTGGACTGTTCGCCCTTGATGGCGTCGAGTTCCTCGAGGACTTCCACCGGGATCGCCAGATTGTTATCCTGAAATTTCAGAATGCACTGGGGATCGTGGAGGAGGACGTTGGTATCGAGGACAAACGTCTTTACCTTGGCCGAGACCTTGAACCGCGAGACCGGGGCTTCCGCCCCACGCATGTGTTCCATCGGTAGGGTGTGAATAACTTGGGAACAACAAGCCCGTCCCGCGCGGGCTGTCGAATCTTATTCGCGGCCGACGCCGGAACGTCACCGGCGCCGCGGGCGGCCCCTTGACCCGCTGCGCACCACCGAGCCACGCTCGCGCCGTGCTTTCCTCGCCCGCCCCCTCCGGTGGAAGCAGTTCCCCAGTCGTCCGCCTGCTCTCGCAGACCCTCACCGTGGCCGCCGCTTGGCTGGCTACGCTCGGCGTGACCCACGCGGCCCGTGCGGCGGGCTTTGCGCCCCGCCCGCCGAACCTGATCGTGCTGCTCTGCGACAATCTCGGCTACGGGGATATCGCGCCGTTCGGCTCGACGGTACACCGCACCCCGGAACTCGACCGGATGGCGCGCGAGGGGCTACGGCTCACGCACCTTTACGCCGCCAGCGGCGTCTGCACGCCGTCGCGCGCGGCCCTGATGACCGGCTCCTATCCCCGCCGGGTGAACCTGCACCGCAACGCACGGGGCGGGGCCGTGCTCCAACCCGTCGAGCCGATCGGGCTGCATCCGTCCGAGGAAACGGTCGCGGAACTCCTGCGGGAGCGCGGTTACGCCACGGCGATGATCGGCAAGTGGCACCTCGGCGATCAGGCCCCGTTCCTGCCGACCCGGCAGGGTTTCGAATCGTACCTCGGCGTGCCTTACAGCGACGATATGACGCCGCGCGAGGGCCAGCCTTGGCCGGACTTGCCACTGTTGCGAAACGAGCAGGTGATTGAGGCCCCGGTCGACCGCGACTTGCTTACCCGTCGGGAGGCAGAGGCGGCGGTGCGCTTCATCCAAGAGCACCGGGAACGCCCATTCTTCCTCTATGTGGCGCACGCGATGCCGGGCAGCACCCGGGCGCCCTACTCCAGCCCGGCTTTCCGCGGGCGTTCGCGCCACGGCGCCTGGGGCGACGCGGTCGAGGAACTGGACTGGGCGGCGGGCCAAATCCTAGCCGCCGTCCGCGAACTGGGCCTGGCCGAGCACACGGTGGTCCTCTGGACCTCCGATAATGGGGCCCCGCGCCGGGAGCCGGTGCAGGGCAGCAACCTGCCGTTGGGCGGCTGGGGCTACACCACCAGCGAGGGCGGGATGCGCGTCCCCGGGATCGTCTGGGCCCCGGGGCGGGTGCCGGCCGGGCGGGACTGCACGGAGCTCACCACGCTAATGGACATCCTGCCGACGTTCGTCCGCCTCGCCGGTGGACGCTTGCCCAGCGCGCCCATCGACGGGCACGACGTCTGGCCGTTGCTCGCAGGGGAACCCGGCGCCCGCAGCCCGCACGAGGCTTTTTTCTATTATCAGGGCGACCAATTGCAGGCCGTGCGGGCCGGTCCGTGGAAGCTGCACCTCGCGCTCCCCGCCCGAGCCGCCGGTGCGGCCGGGAAGGCAGCCGGACCGCGGAAGGCACGGCTGTACGACGTGACGCGGGATCCCGGGGAGGCCGAGGATCAGGCCGCCGCGCAGCCCGAGATCGTTGCCCGGCTCCAGCGGGCCGCGGAAAAGGCGCGGGAGGAGTTGGGCGACGCGGAGCGTCCAGGACGCGGCCAGCGGCCGGCTGGCTGGGTCGCCGAGCCCCGTCCCCTGCGCCTGCCGGCGGCGGCGCGCTGAGCTAGGCCTGCGTTTCAGGGGGTTGGCTGGCGCGGGCCGGGGCTTGCCTCCGTGCCGCCGGGACCTTCGTCTCGGCCCGATGTCGGACGCGAAGCTCACGCCCATGATGCAGCAGTACTTCGAGGTCCGCCGCGGCCTGCCGAAGGACACCCTGCTGCTCTTCCGGCTCGGCGACTTCTTCGAGCTGTTCTTCGACGACGCCGTGACCGCGTCGCGCCTGCTGGGCCTGACCCTGACCCGCCGGAACGAGGTGCCGATGGCGGGCCTCCCGGCGCACGCGGCGGACGGGTACGTGACCAAGCTCCTGGCCGCCGGCCGCAAGGTGGCCCTCTGCGACCAGGCGGAACCGGCCAAGGCGGGCAAGCTCGTGCGCCGCCAACTCACCCGGATCCTTTCCCCGGGGACCACCCTCGCGCCCGGCCAGATGGAGGCGGGGCGCAACCACTATCTGGCGGCCCTGGTGGCGGACCGCGCAGGGCTGCACGCGGCTTGGCTGGATCTGTCGACGGGCGAGTTTCGGGTGGCCACGGATTCCCGGCCGGCGAATCTGCTGCCGGTGCTGACCGCCCTCGCCCCGGCCGAGCTGCTGGTGATCGAGGGCGAGCGGGAGCGTTGGGCCGCCGCGCCGGCGGAGGAGGCGGGCCTGCGGGCCCTCCACGCGTTCGCGAGCGAACGGCTCGTCTCGGAGCTGCCCGGCTACCACTTCGACCCGCGGGCGGGCGCGCGGGCCGTGCTCGATGCGCTGCGCGTGCTCAACCTCGAGGGCTTTGGCTTGGCCGCTGACCACCCGGGGCTGGGACCGGCGGGCGCGCTGGTGCAATACGTGACCGAGAACCTGCGGGCCCGGCCGGAGAACCTCACCCGGCTTCAGGAATACCGCAGCGGCCGCGCGCTCCTCCTCGATCCTGCCACCCTGCGCAATCTGGAGATCTTCAGCTCAAGTCGCGGTTCGCGGGAAGGATCGCTGCTGCAGGCCGTGAACCGGACGGTGACCGCCTCCGGCGCGCGGCTCTTGGAGCGATGGCTCGCCGCGCCAACGCTCGATTTAGCGGAGATCCGGCGGCGCCAGGCGATGGTCGGCGACCTGCTGACCCAGCCGTTGCGCCTCGGCGAGTTGCACGAGCTCCTGCAGGCGGTGCGGGATATCCCCCGGATCCTCGGCCGCCTGCAGAACCGGTTGCGTAATCCGCGGGAGCTCGGCGGCATCCGCGACACCTTGGAGCGACTGCCGGCCCTGCGCGCGGTGCTGGCGGCGTTCGGGCCGGAGTCGCCGCTCGCCGGAGCAGCGGCGGCGCTGACCGAGCAGCCGGCCCTGCTGGACCTGCTGCGCCGCGGCCTCGCGGAAGAGCTCCCGAACGACCTCGCGGACGGCAATTTCATCCGCGCGGGGCACGATGCCGAGCTCGATCGCTTGCGGGCGCTGACCAGCGGGAACCGCACTTGGCTCTCGGACCTGGAGCGCGCGGAACAGGAGCGCACCGGGATCCGCAGCCTGAAGGTGCGCTTCACCCAGAACTTCGGGTACTACATCGAGGTGACCAAGGCCAACCTGCACCTGGTCCCCGCCGACTATATCCGGCGCCAGACGACGGTGGGCGGCGAGCGGTACGTCACCGAGGCGCTGCGCGCGAAGGAGAAGGAGATCTTCCACGCCGAGGAAGGGGCGCAGGCGCGGGAGTTGGAGCTCTTCTCCGCCCTGGTCGCGGCCGTGCTGGACGAGGCCCTTGCCCTGATGCGAACGGCCGAGACGCTGGCGGAGCTCGACGTGCTCGCGGGCTGGGCGCTGCTGGCGCGGGAATGGGACTATTGCCGGCCCGAGTTGGACGAAGGGGAAGCGCTAGAGATCACCGAGGGACGCCATCCCGTGGTGGAGCAGGTGCTGCGCGCACCGGACGCTTCCGTGGCGCTCGGGGGCACGGCGGGGTTCGTGCCGAACGACACGGCGCTGCGGGCCGACGAGGCGCAGCTGATGCTCCTGACCGGCCCGAATATGGCCGGCAAATCGACCTACATCCGGCAGGTCGCCCTCATCACCCTGCTCGCGCAGATCGGCTGCTGGGTGCCGGCGAGCCGGTGTCGCGTGGGGTTGGTCGACAGGATCTTCTCCCGCGTCGGAGCGAGCGACGACCTCGCTCGAGGCAATTCGACCTTTATGGTCGAGATGAACGAGACCGCGAACATCCTCAACAATACGACTGACCGTTCGCTGATCATCCTCGATGA
>JBILWD010000094.1:0-11512 GCA_044370095.1 Opitutaceae bacterium
TTACAGTGGATCCGTCGGTGCCGGCGGCCGGCGCGACGTTCCGGGTCGTCTTCCCATGCCAAGCCTCATCTTCCTAGCGACCCAAGACCCCGCGCTGGCGGAGTCGTGGTCGCGGCACGTGCCGGCGGGGCGCGTGGTGCTGCGGCTCGGGGAGCAGGTTTTCCCGGCGGCGCCGACGCCGGGCTTTGCGGCGGTGGTGGTGCTCGACGCGGCGTGCGTGGATCGCCTCCCCGCGGGCCTCGCGCGGTGCCCGACGATTTTCGTCGGCGAGCCGCGCAGCCTTCCTTTCGAACAGGCGCGGCTGGCCGGACGGGCGAAGGTCTACCTGTCCTACGAGGATAGCGCGGACCGCCTCGGGGACTTTTTACCGGTGGTGGACGAGCTCGCGGAACAGCAGGCGCTCGCGGAGTCACTCGCGGCGCGGGTCCGGCGCGAGGAGCCGGCGGCGGCCCGGGCCGGCTCGGCCACGCCCGCCGGCTGGTGGGAATTCATCGAGGGGGCCCTCGAGCATCTCGGGCGGCGCGATGCGCTGCTCGCCGAGTTCCGCCGCGGGGCGCGCCGGGCGTTGCAGGCCTCGCGCATTACCCTCTTCGTGCGCGAGGGCACCGTGTTCCGAGCGGAGGGGGCGGAGGCGGCCGAGGGCGGATTCGGCGCGGACGACCCCCTGGTGGGCTTCTTTGAGACGCGGCCCGCCGTGGTCGACGGTTCCGAGTCAGCGATCGACGCGGACCCGCTGGCCGGCCTAGCGGTGCGGAACCGGCTCGCCCTATGGGGGGCCCGGCTGCTGGTGCCCGTCCACGACAATGGCCGGCTCCTTGCGCTCCTCGCCGTGGGCGTGCGGGACGACGGTGCGCCGCCCGACGCGGGGGACCGCGAACGCGCGGTGCAGCTGGCGCGCTGGCTGCGGCTGGCGCTCGCCCGCTGCCTCGCGTACGAGCGCGTGGCGGCCACCGCGGACAAGGCGACGCTGGCCGAGAAATACCTTCCTGGCAGCGTGATTTTGGGGCCGACGGAGGCCGTGCCCCGCCCGTTGCCCGTGCTGGTGCGGGAGCTGATCGGCCAGGCCCGGCGCAACCGGGCCGTCTTCCGGGAATCTCCGCGGCCGGGTCAGCCGTGGCGAGCCGCAGCGGGCATCGTGGCCGAGACTGGCGGGGTGTGGGCCTGGTGGGACGACGCGACGGCGGAGGTGCGTGATGCCGAGCAGGCGGAACGCCTGCGGCGCCGCGAGGTGCTGCGCGAGCTCTCCCTCACGCTCAGCCACGAGCTGGGCAACGCCCTCGTCTCGCTCACCACCTTCCGGCAGGCCAAGGCGGAGCGGATGCCGCCGCCCGCCCTGATGGAGACGATCAAGGCGGACGTGGGCCACCTCGAGGCGCTGAACGCGAATCTGGCGGTGATGCAGGGCCTGCACGAGGCCGAGGCGGAGGCGGTCGACATCCGCGAGCTGGCGCAGGAGGTTGGTCGCGCCCTCGGGCTGCGGGTGGAGGTGGGCGCCGAACCGTTGGTGCTGCTGGCGAATCGGAAGCTGCTCGACTTCGCCCTGCGCGCCATCCTCCGCACCTTGGGCGAGAACCGCGCCGAGCTCGGTCTAAAGGACCTCTCGCTACGGGTTCGATCCACCGGCTCCGACGCCGAGTTGACGGCCCTACTCGCGATCAAAGGCCGGCTGCTCGAGCTGGAGGGCATCTTGCCGGAGCCGGAGGAGGGTGCCGTGCCCAACCAAAGCCACCTCGGGGTATTCCTCGCCAAGGAGATCCTGCGGCTCCACCACGGCGAGATCCACGCCGGGCCCGGCCTAGAGGGCACCGAGATCCTGCTCTCCCTGCGCAAGCTGTGATGCCCGCCACCCCCGGAGCGCTCATTGCGGCTTGGGCGGCCGCCGATCCCGCCCTCGCCCTCTGCGTCCTGATCGGCTCCCAGACGCGCGCGGGGGATGCGGCCACCGGACCCGATGCCGGCTCCGACTGGGATTTCCAACTGGCCACCTCGACGCCGGAGCGTTTCGCGGACGGGGCCTGGCTCGCTGCCCTCGGACTTTCCCCGCTCGCCTACGCCCTGCGCCCAGGCCGCCTCGGCAGCGCCCTGAAGGCGACGGCGGTCACCGCGCGAGGGGAAATCGACCTAGTCATCCTGCCGACCGAACCCCTGCGTGGCCTGGCTCGGCTGGTGGTGGGCGGCGCGCTGCCCCCGGAGCCGGCGGCGCGTCAGGCGCTTACCGATCTGGCCGCAGTCCTTGCCGGGGGCTACCGCATCCTCAAGGGAGAGGCGGAGTTCGGGGCCTTCTATGCCCGGGTCGCCGGCGCCATCCCGCCGGCGCGGCTGGACGACGCGGAAGTGCGGCGCCTCGCCGAGGGGTTCGTGTGCGATTACGTTGCGCTGCGGCGGCGCTTGGCCCGCGGGGAACTCCTCGCCGCTCGCCGGGCACTGCACCACCAACTCGCGGAGGGGAACGCCCGGTTACTCCACGAGCTCCGGCTGCGGCGGGGTTTACCCTCCTTCCCGGATGTCCGCCGGCTTGAGCGCCTCGATCCGGCCGCCGCGGCCCGGCTCGCCCTCCCGGACACTGCGGATGCCGCCGGCCTGCACGTCGGGGCACTGACCGCCGCCCAGACCTGCCGGGATCTGCTGCAGGAGCTCTTGGGCGCCGCCTGGCGCTGGCCCGACCTCGGTCCCGCGGCCTGAACCGCCTGAATCCGGCTTAGGCTTGGGCGGTGAAGAGCTCCGCGATGACGTCCTCGAGCGGCACGTCCTCGATCGTGATGTCTGCGACGGCCCCGGTCCGCAGGATCTCCTGAGAGGCCGCCACGATCTGGTCGGCTGGGACCGTGAGCGTAAACTTGCCCTCGTCGTCGCGCCGGGTGGTGAGCGCGGGCGCGCAGGACCAGCCTTCGCCAAAGGCGGCCGCGCCTTGGGCGGCAGGCACGAAGGTCACGATTTTCCGCCGGGCGCCACCGGCGGCCTCGAGCCGGTCGAGCGCCCCGTCGTAAATCTTCCGCCCGCGGTGGATCACGATCACCCGGCCGCAAAGCTCCTGAATATCGGCCATATAGTGGCTCGTGAGGAGAATCGTCACCCGGTGGCGGCGGTTGTAGTCGCGGAGGAACGCCCGGACCTTGCGCTGCGAGACCACGTCGAGGCCGATGGTGGGCTCGTCGAGGAACAGCACCCGCGGCCGGTGGAGCAGCGCCGCGATGAGCTCCATTTTCATTCGCTCGCCGAGGGAAAGTTCCCGGACCATCACGTCGAGCTTGGCCCGGACCTCCAGGAGGTCGACCAGCTCGTCGAGGGTGGCGCGGAACTCTGCGGGCGGCAGGCCGTAAATGGCCCGGAGGAGTTGGAAGGACTCGATCGCGGGCAGGTCCCACCAGAGTTGGTTCTTCTGGCCGAGCACGAGGGCGAAGATCCGCCGGTAAGCGTTCTCGCGCCGGGTGGGGTCGTGGCCGGCGACGCGGGCCGTCCCGCGCGTGGGGATGATGAGTCCCGCGAGCATCTTGAGGGTGGTCGTCTTCCCCGCGCCGTTGGGCCCGAGGAAACCGACGAACTCGCCCTCTGCGATGGAGAAGGAGATGTCCTGCGCGGCCGCATTCTCCTCGAAATCGCGGCGGAAGAGCCCGCGCACCCCGCCCCAAAAGCCGGGGCGCTTTTTGTAGGTGCGGAAGACGCGGGTGAGGCCCTGGACCTCGATCATCGACGGCCCGGCGCGGCCGGCTGGGTGAAGGCCGGCAGGCGCACGATCTTCCCGCCGGCGAGGGCGGACTGGTGGGCGCACAGGCCGACGCAGGTCCAGTTGGCCGACTGGATGGCGTTGGGGTAGGGGTCGCGGTCCTCGATCAGGGCCTGGATGAATTCGTGGGCTAGGTGCGGGTGGGACCCGCCGTGGCCGGCGCCCTGGGTGAAGCTCAGGTGGGTCTTCTTCCCAAGATCGTAGACGCCCTTCGTGGTGAACTTCCGGATCCCGGCCGGCAGCCGGCGGGCGTAGTCGGGCACCTGCACCTTGCGCGGGATCTTCGCCTCGGGGAGCTTGGCCGTGTGCAGCACGTGCGGCTCGTGCTCGATCAGGCTCCATTCGAAGGAACGCTTTGAGCCGTACACGTCGATGCTCTCACGGTACTGCCGGGCCACATCGAAAAGCGAGCGGATGATCCGCGCCGTGAGGTCGCTGTCCCGCAGCTTCACGTGCGCCGTCTCGACCGCGAACGGCGAGCCGTAGTGCTGCACGAGTTCGGGCCGGATGGTGCCGGAGCCGAAGCAGGAGACGTACTCGGCCGCGGCGCCGGTGAGGGCGAGCATCGGTCCCACGCAATGGGTGGCGTACCACATCGGCGGGAGGCCGGGCCAGTAGTTGGGCCAGCCGTCCATATCCTGCTGGTGGCTCGCCTGGAGGAACTGGATCCGCCCGAGGTCGCCCTTCTCGTACAGCTCCTTCAGGTAGAGGAATTCCCGGGCGTACACGACCGTCTCCATCATCATATAACGCCGGCCAGTCTGGCGGGAGAGCTCGACGATGCGCCGGCAGTCCGCGATGGAGGTCGCCATCGGTACGGTGCAGGCGACGTGCTTCCCCGCCTGCAGGCCCTTGATGGTCTGGCCGGCGTGGTCCGGGATGGGGGTGTTGATGTGGACCGCGTCGATCTCCGGGTCCCGCAGCAGTTCCTCGTAGCTGGTGTAGCCCTTAGGGATCCCAAAGGCCTCCTGGATGGCCTTGAGCTTCTTCGGATCGCGCTGGCAGACCGCGACCAGACGCGCGTTGGGATGAGCCTGGTAGATGGGGATGAACTCGGCGCCGAAGCCGAGGCCGACGAGGGCGAGGTTGATTTTCTGGGCGGGCATGGGGAAGGGGAGGGCCGGCGGCGTCGCGCCACCGGAAACGGCCCGGGATCGTGGGCAGTTCTCCGCGCGTGGCAATCGCGGAGCGGCCCGCGTGGCTTCGCGGGACTTTACCCGCGCTTGGTCCCGTGCCAACGTCGTTGCGATGAAGCGTGGTCTCCTCCCCCGGGTCCCGGCCCTGCTCCTGCTTGCCGCCCTCGGCGCCGGCGGTTGCGCGTCCTCGCAGATGGGCCGCATCGACCGCAACCGGGCCATCTACGAAACGTGGCCCCTCGAGGTAAAGCAGGCCGTGCTCGATGGCCGCGTCGAGCCGGGGATGGACCAAGATATGGTCCGCGTGGCGTGGGGCGAACCGAGCGAGGTGAGCATCTCGCCGGCGGGCGACGAGATTTGGATTTACGCCAAAGGCGGCGATCCCGGCGGCGCTTACTATCCCGGATCCCGCGGGGGGATGATGGGCGGGGGGATGGGCGGCACCGGCACCGCGATCGGCGTGAGCACCGGCCGCGGCGGCACGGTCGTGGGGACCTCTTCCAGCGTCGGTATCGGCATTGGCGGCGGTTCCGGTGGCATCGCGATCGGCGGCGGCGGCGTGGGCATCGGCACCGGCGGGATCGGCGGACCCATTATGTCCCGGCCCGTGGCGCCGGACATCCGGGAAGTGGTTTTCCGCAACGGGACAGTGGTTCGCGCCGACAAGCCCTGAAGCGCCGCGCTCCGGCGCAACCGGTGCGTACCCTCCGGCAAGCCGGGCCGAGCGGCCCCCGGGCGCGCGGGCTATGCTCGGGCCAATGGCCCCGGTCGTCCTCAATAACACCGTCCTGCGCGACGGACACCAGTCGCTGGCCGCGACGCGGATGACCACGGCCCAGATGCTGCCGGCCGCCGGTCCGCTCGACGCCCTCGGCTTCGGCGCGCTGGAGACCTGGGGTGGCGCGACGATCGATGCCGCGCTGCGATTCCTGCACGAGCATCCGTTCGAGCGCCTCACGCGCCTCAAGGCCGCCGCCCCCCGCACCCCTCAGATGATGCTGCTACGGGGACAGAATCTGGTCCAGTACACGAGTTTCCCCGACGATGTGGTCGAGGCCTTTGTCGCCTGCACGGCCCGCCGGGGCCTGGACGTGTTCCGCGTCTTCGACGCCCTCAACGATACCCGGAACCTGCGTACCGCCATCCGCGCGGTGAAGTCCGCCGGGCGCCACGCTCAGGGCGTGATTTGTTACACCACCAGCCCCGTTCATACTCTCGCGAGCCTCGTCGCGGTGGCGGACGAGCTGGTCGGGCTCGGGGTGGATTCGCTGTGCCTGAAGGATATGGCCGGCCTCCTCACGCCGCACGCGGCGCACGAGCTGGTGCGCGCCCTCCGGCGCCGCCACGCCTGCCCGCTGGTGGTCCACAGCCACGATACGGCCGGGCTCGCGGTTGCCTCCTACCTCGCGGCGATCGACGCGGGTGCCGATGCCATTGAGACCTCGATCGCACCCTTCGCCAATGGCACGGGCCAGCCGGACACGGTGCGGATGCTGGCGGCCCTTGCGGGGCATCCCCGCGCGCCCAGCCTCGATGCCGCCCTGCTCCTGACGCTGCGGCGGCACTTCGAGCAGGTGGCCTCCGAACTGGCCGCCTTTATGAGCCCCGCGAACGAGCGCGTCGATTGCGACGCCCTCACGTTCCAAGTGCCCGGCGGAATGCTCAGCAACTTCCGGACGCAGCTGGCGGAGCAGCACCTCGGCCACCGGTTCCACGAGGTGATGCTCGAGGTCCCGGTGGTCCGGGCCGCGCTGGGCTGGATTCCGCTGGTCACGCCCACCTCCCAGATCGTCGGCACCCAGGCGGTGCTGAACGTGAAGTTCGGCCGCTGGCGCAACCTCGCCCCGGCCACGGTCGAGGTCGCCCTTGGCCGCTACGGGCGCCCGCCGGGCCCCGTGGATCCGGACCTGCTGGCGCTGGCCCGGCGGCAGGCGGGCCGCGAACCGCTGGCGGGCCGCCCCGCCGACGAACTCGCCCCGCGGATGCCCGCCCTGCGCGCCGAGCTGGCCGCCAAAGGCTTCGCACCCTCAGAGGAGCTCGCGGTACTCTGGGCGATGTTTCCCCGGGAGACCGAGGCCCTGCTCCGCCCCGGCGCCCCGCCGCCACCGCCCGTCCCGGCGCCCGTGATCCACGTCACCCCGCCACCGCGCCCTGCGCCGGCTCCGGCGCCGGGCGCGTCCGCGGCCCGACACTTGCGGGTCACGGTGGCCGGGCGGGTCTACGACGTGCAGGTGGAGCCCGCGGGCGAGGCGGATGGGCCCGCCGCCGGGTCCGTGCCGGGTCCCGCGGCGCCGCTCCCCTGGGCCAGGCCGGCCCCCGCCCCAGCGCCCAGCTGCCGCGGGGAGCCCGTGCCCAGCCCGTTGGCGGGGCGCTTGGTCTCGATCGACGTGGCGGTTGGGGCCGCAGTCACCGAGGGTACCCAGCTGGCGACAATCGAGGCCCTCAAGATGAACACCTTCCTCTTTTCCCCGCGCGCCGGCCGCGTGGCGGAGATCCGGGCCCGGCCCGGCGAGGACGTCGAGGAGGGCAGCGTGCTGCTGATCCTCGAGTGAACCCCGCGGTCTTCAGCGTCAGTGGGTCTCCCCCGTTGGCCTCCACCGAGCCGGCCACGGTCCTCGCGTGGGCGGACGCCCTGTTGTTGCTCGGGCTGCTGGTCCTTGGCCTCGGGGTGCTGCAGCTGGCGCGGATCGCCCGGGCACTGGAGGCCGCCCCGCGCCGGCCGCTCCCCTCCGCGCCCGTGGCCGCGGCGGTGGTCGGATCGCCGGTCCCGCTCCCCACCTCGGCCGAACCCTCCCCCGAGTTGCTGGCGGCCGTGGTCGCCGCCGTGCAGGTGGCCGGCGAGCCGGGGCCTCCCTCCCCCCCCCCCCCCCCCCGCCCCGCCCCGCCATGAGCACTCTCCAATTCGGCCTCACCTCGCTCCTCCTTGGCCTCGGCGGCACGCTGGTCACCCTGAGCCTGCTGGCCGGCTGTCTCCGATTGCTCACGCGCCTGTTCCCGCCGGAACCCGGCCCGGCGCCCCATCCCGGAGGCCCCCGCGATGACTGAAGCCCTGCTCGGCGGCCTCGATGGTCTGCTCGCTGGCGGCCGGCACCTCGTGACGGCCGGAGGACCTACCCTCGTGATGCTCACCCTCGCGGGGCTCCTCCTGTACCTCGCGCTGGCCCGCGGGGTGGAGCCGCTCTTGCTCGTGCCCATCGGCTTCGGCTGTTTCCTCGCCAACCTCCCCCTCAGCGGCGTGGCCGGCGAGGGCGGCGTCCTGCGCACCCTCTACGACCTCGGGATCGGCAATGAGTTGTTCCCGCTCCTGATTTTCGTGGGCATCGGGGCGATGACGGACTTCACCCCGCTCCTCGCCAACCCGCGGCTCCTGCTCTTCGGCGCGGCGGGGCAACTGGGCATCTTCTGTACCCTGCTGCTGGCGCTCGCCCTCGGTTTCCCGCGGGAGCAGGCCGTGGCGGTGGCGATGATCGGCGCCTGCGACGGCCCGACCGTCATCTACGTGGCCAACCTCTTCGCGGAGGCGGGGCGGCTCCCGCCGGCGATGGTCGGCTCCCTCGCGGTGGCCGCCTACTCCTATATGGCGCTAGTGCCCGTGGTGCAGCCGCCCCTGATGCGCCTCCTCACGACCGAACGGGAACGCGCGGTGCGGATGCCCGCCGGCGGCCACCGTGTGTCGCGCGCCGCCCGCGTGCTGCTCCCGCTCGTGGTCACCGCGGTCACCGGACTCGTCGCCCCCCAGGGCCTGCCCCTGATGGGGATGCTGATGCTGGGTAATTTCCTGAAGGTGAGCGGCGTCGTCCCCCGACTCACCCGGGCCAGCGAGCACGAGATCGCCAATGTCGCGACGCTCTTCCTCGGCCTCGCGGTGGGCGGCACGATGGCGGGCCCGGAATTCCTCCAATGGCAGACCCTGCTGGTGTTCGCCCTGGGCCTGGTCGCGATCGTCGTGGACACCTTAGGCGGCATTATGCTCGGCAAGGCCTGGTGTCTCCTCTCCGGCGGCAAGGTGAATCCGCTGCTCGGCGCGGCCGGAATCTCCGCCTACCCGATGGCCGCCCGGCTCGTCCAGACGGAGGGCCAGCGCTGGAACCGGCACAATTTTCTGCTGATGCCCGCGATGGCCGCCAATACCGGCGGCCAGATTGGGTCCGTGATGGCCGCGGCCATTCTACTCTCGGTGCTCAAGGGGATGGGCCTGCTCTGAGCCGCTCACGGCACGAGCCCGGCCGAGCCGGCGCGCCCGCTGACTCAGCTCTGCCCGATGCGGCGGAAGAGCCGGAAGCCGAGGCCCGCGAACAGCAGGTTCGGCAGCCAGATGAGGAGGTCCGGCCGCCACTCCGGCCGCTGGTCGAGGGCCTTCACCCCGGCCGTGAGCACATAGAACGCGAGCACCAGGACGATCGCGAGGCCGAGGTTGGCGGAGGTCTCCCGCCGCGAGACGCGGATGCCGAGGGGGATGCCCAACAACGCAAACGAGAAGACCGCCGTCGCCAGGCTCAGCTTCTCCTGGAACAGGAGGTCGAAGTTCATCAGCGCGCGCGCGTGCTCGCGCTCCTTCCCGGCCGCCGGGACGGTCGCCGCGTGGCGGGCCCGCGCCGCCCGGAGTTCCCCGAGCGTCAGCCACTCCGTCTTGATCCGCACCAGACTCTGGCCGAGGTAGCGCTCCAGCGAGATCCGCACGTCCTCGAACCGCTCCACGGTCGCCACCTTCGGTGCCCGCGCCGGCGACTCTGGATGGTCGCCGTCGCGCTCCTCGATGGTCGCCCGCACCAGAGTGGGGACGAGGCTATTGGTCGCCTCGTCGTAGACCAGCCGCCCCGATTCCGCGCGCACCAGCCGGCGCACGCGGGACTCGCGGTCGAGGTCCCACAGCCAGATGTCGCGCAACTCGTCCCCCTCCTTCGCCCCCACGTAGAGCACCACGCCCCGGAAATCCCGGATGAAGGTCTTGGGCACGACGATCCCCATCGGGTTGCCGCGGACCGCATCGGCGAAGGCGCGGTGGAACTCGGCGCGGGCCCACGGGGCCGATTCGAGGTTGATGTGGATGGCCAGCGCGGTGCCCAGCGCCGCGAGCACCAGCACCGGCCGCGCGATCCGCGCCAAGCTCAGGCCGGCCGCCCGCATCGCCGTGATCTCGTGGTCGGCCGAGAGGCGCCCGAGCGTCAGCAAGATTCCGGTGAGCATCCCCATCGGCAGCGCGAAGGAGATCGCAAAGGGCAGCAGCAGTCCGACCAGCCGCACGAAGGTGGCCGGGCCGAACTGGCCCGCGAGGAGGGGACTGAGCAGTTCGCGGACGACGTTCGGGAGCGCCACGATGAAGGCGAACAGCGCCACTGCCGCGAGGCACGTGGCGAGTACGCCCTTGAACAGGTGGCGGTCGAGCAGGGTCACGAGGGCAACGTGGCGGTCCGGGGCGGCGCTGGCGAGGCCGCAGGCTTCAACCCAGCCCGGCCAGCCCCAGCTGGCCGTCCTCCTCTGCCGCAGTTTCCGCCTCGGGCGCGAGGCAGTCCGGTCCCTCGTGGCGGACCTGGTTTACGCGCTTCGATACGCGCGTTGCCGCGAGGACGCCCGCCGGCAAGGGGCGAAGCAGGGGCAGCAGCGCCGGGGCGGGTTGGTCGGGGTCCAGCCAAGCCTCCGCGGCCTCCGGGGGCAGGGCGACGGGCATCCGATCGTGGATGCGGGCGACCTCCGGGCAGGCCTCGGTCGTGATCAGGGCGCAGGTGGCGGGGGCGGCGTCGGTTCCTTCCTCCCAAATCCCGGCGAGTGCGAGGGGCGGGCCGTCCCGCGGCGTGAAGTACCACGGGAGCTTCCGGCCGCCGCGGGTTTCCCACTCGTAGAAGCCGCTGGCCGGTACGACGCACCGGCGCCGCTGGAAGGCCTCGCGGAACGCGGGCCGGGCCGCGATGCTTTCCGCCCGGGCGTTCGCCAGCCGGCTGCCGCCCGGGCTCGCCGCCCAAGGCGGGACAAGGCCCCATTGCGCGGTGTTCGCGGTGCGCCGGGGCCGCGGGCCGCGGACGATCGGGACAAGGCTCGTCGGCGCGAGATTGTAGCGGCTGGTGAAGGCGGAAATGTCCGGCACGCCCAGTTGCCGGAGCAGGGCGTCGAGGTCCTCGCGTTTGAGCACGTAGCGGCCGCACATCGTTCGCCGGGGGGAGGGTTGGTTTGGCGGGAGGGTGGGATGGGCGCCAGCGCTTAGCTGGGCCGGGTGGCGGCTTCGAGCGCCTCGAGCCGGGACCGGGCCTCGGCCGCGCTGGTGCCGCACATCGACTCCTGGGGGCGGAGGCTGACGCAGAAGGCCGGACGCTCGGGGCGGCCAAAGAGGGCGCACCGCAGGTCGGGCAGCAGCTGCACGCAGGGGACGCCGGCCGGCTTGCCCCGGGGCATTCCGGGGATGGGCGAGGAAATGGAGGGCGCGATGCAGCACGCGCCGCAGCCCGGGCGGCAGTCCATACGCCGGGGATGTGCCGCCCCCGGGCCCTCGAGGCAAGCGCGCGGCGGCGCGGTCCTCCTTGGGCCGGATTTCAGGGTCTGGCGGGGTTTGAGCGCTGCCCCCGGGTCCGGCGGGCTCCGGGGATGGATCCCTTGTTTCCCGCTTTTCCGCTGGCGCGCGTGTTCGGCCCCGGCTGCCATTATTTCACGTTCCGGACCC
>JBILWD010000121.1:0-10151 GCA_044370095.1 Opitutaceae bacterium
GGTCGACGATCGGCGAATAGACTGTCGTGCTCTTCTCGGTGTACTGGCCGTCCGGGTCGAGGTCGATGCCTTCGGCCAGCCAGGCGTCGATGCGCGCGACGTAGCGCGGGTTCGGGTATAGGGAGTTGGCCAGCGCGAGGGCCGCGCAGACCACCCAGCGGTGGTTGGGCGTGTGGACGCCGCCGGTGACGAGCCCATCGGCGCCGCGGACCACGAAGCGGCCGAGTTCCTCGGCGAGGGCGCGATACTCGGGGGACGGGCTGGCGCGGAGCAGGGCGGTGGCGGGGCAGATGCCCTCGAGGAAGAAGGCGGTGTCGGGCGGGGAGCGGAAGTTCGTCGCGTAGAGGTCGACCGTGCCGTCCTCGTACTGGGCAGAGAGGAGGGCGCGGATGGCGAGGCGAAGGGGTTCGACCAGTTCCGCGGAGCCGAAGTAACGGCCGCCGGGGGCGCAGGCGGCAGCGACGAGGGGGATAATCAGGCCTTGGGCGCCGTGGGGGGTGTGGAGGCCATATTCGTTGAGCATCCCGCCGAGCCAGCGGTGGCCCGGGCGGCGTTCCTGGCGGGCGAGGAGGCCGGGGATGCGGTCGTCGTTGGCCGCGACGAGGCCACGGACCAGTTCCACGACGGCGGGATCGCGTTCCGGGGGGGTGCCGGCGGCGAGGCGGCTGGTGGTGGCGAGGGCGAGGGTGGCGGCGCCGGAGGCGAGGAACGTGCGGCGGGACGAGGTCGAAGGGGAAGACATCCCCCGGAGCGAACCCACCGGGCCGCGCCAAGCCAAGGCAAACCCGCCAGGCGCGGAAGCGGAGCTGGGCCACGGCCGGAACCGCGAGCGCAGTACCCTCCGGGGGTGCGATGCCGGGGGCGGAGAAAGCCGCGCACCTTAGTTGAACGGGCCGCCCCTCCACTGGGGACCAATTTCGCTCCGATCCCCGGCGCCAAATGCCCGCGATGCAGGGTCCTTCGATTCCAGGTGGCGTTCCGCCGGACGATAAGCTTCTTTCCCCAGCGCCTCACCCACCCCGCCTTTCCGGCAGGGTCTGGAGCGAGCCGGCCATGGCAGTTCCCTCCGACCACCGGAAACATCCCTACCATCTCTTCGTCCTCGGGCTTTGCCTCCTGGCGCTGCTCCTCCTCGCCCTCCAGACGATGGGCAATCTGGAGGACGAGTCGCGCCGGCTCCTCGGTTACGCCGACAACTTCATCTGCCTGCTCTTCTTCGGAGACTTCCTCCACAGCCTGATGGTCGCCCCGGACCGGTGGCGCTACCTGCGCACCTGGGGCTGGATCGACTTCCTCTCGAGCATCCCGGTCATCGACTCGCTGCGCTGGGGCCGCGTGGCGCGCATCGCCCGGGTTTTCCAGATCATCCGAGGCATCCGGGCGACCAAGGTCCTGGCAGATGCGTTCCTTGGCCAACGACGGCAGAGCGTGGCGGGATCCCTCCTCCTGGTCCTGCTGGTCACCCTCGTCGGCGGCGCGACCGCCGTGCTCGAATTTGAGTCTCCCACTCAGGGTAATATCCGTACGGCCGAGGATGCCCTTTGGTGGGCGATGGCTACGATCACCACCGTCGGCTACGGGGATCACTATCCGGTGACAACGGGTGGGCGCGTGGTGGGCGGCCTGCTGATGATCACCGGCATCGGCTTGGTTGGCGCTTTCTCCGGCCTTGCCACCTCGTGGTTCCTCGCCGCGACGCACGCCGGAAAGGAACGCCCTGCTCCACCGGCACAGGAGTCGGGCGAACCGGAGTCACCCCGCTGAGCCCGGCCCCGTTGGGACCGTGAAGGCAGCAAGGTTAGGCCCCGCGAACCGCGGGATCGGGGCCCAAAAAAGGCGCGCCCCGCGAGAGGACGCGCCCCAGAAGGGATCCGTTGGTCGACCTCAGAGGTCGAAGCCGACGGTGAAGATGAACTTGCGCGGGTCCACGATGCGCCAGGCGTAGATCGAACCATCCGGGTTCCCCGCCACCGGCTGCAACCGGCCGTTTTCGAAGACATCGCGGATGTTCAGCTGCACGTTGGCGCGGATTTTGTCGGAGAGGAACCGCATCCGGTAACCAAGCGACAGGTCATAGTAGAAACGCGCGGAGTCCCAGATGGGCTTCGCCGGATCGAGCTCCAGCACCACGCCGCGGAAGTTGCCCGGCAGCTGCGACGGCGCCTTGCCGTAGAAGCCGATCGAACCCTTGTCCTCCCAACGGACCGCGCCGCCGATGCTGAAGTTGCGCATCACGCCCTCGGTGAAGGTGTAGTTCGTGACGGTGCTCCAGCGGTACTTGCGGACCTGGGTGCGCGGCTTGCCCGCGTTCGCCACCGAGAACAGGTACGGCGAGATCAAGCCGTTGTAATAGGCCGTCTCGGGAGTGTCACCGCCCAGCGCGGGGATCGTGTTCCACCACAGGCGACCCTCGTCGTCCTTGGCGGTGGTCCAGACCGGCAGGCGGGACTGCCAGTATTCGAACTGCTCGGAGCCGATGCGGGAATCGATCGCGATCTGCTGGGCGCCGGTGAACTTGATCCGCCAGTTCTTGGTCGGGTTGTAGGTCGCCTCGACCTCGTAGCCCTTCGACTCGACGTCCGACAGGCCGTTGGTCTGCGGCTGGCCGGGGCCGGCGGCGAGGAACGTGGCCATCCAGTCATCGGTCACGCCCATAATGCGGGCGGTGGCGGCGGCGGACTGGGCGGCAGTGGGGGTGATGCCCTGCGCGGCGAAGCGGCGGTTGGAGAGCGCGAGGGCCCACGGGTAGAAGCCGTTGGCGTCGCGGATGCCATTGTTCTCGGGGCGGCCCTCGAGGCGGAAGGTGCGGTTGCCGATCGTGCCGATCTCGCCCGCGCGGCTGCCGAGCTCGGCGACCTCGTAACGGTTGAGCTTCACGCTCAGCTTGCCCTGCAGCGCCGTGAACATCACGCCGTAGTCCTTACCCTCGCCCTTGGCGTTCGGGATCACGCCCTTCAGGTCCATCGCGTAACGGACGACCTGCGGGAAGAAGCTGTCGGAACGGTTGTAGTACAGGTTGAACCAGGGCAGCGGCCGCAGGACGGCGCCGTAGGTCTTGGTGTCACCGCGCTGCGAGGCGCGGGTCGCGGCACCAAGGGGCCCGGTGGCGTCGTCGGTCCAGGGGCCCCACACGCCGTAGTTATCGTAGGAGACGAGGCCGGTGGCAGGGTTGACGGCGGCCTGGCCCGAGGTGCGCTCGCGGCGGCGATCGCGGCGGAGGCCCACGGTCGTGATCAGGCGGTCGCGCAGGAAGTAGCTCTGGGCGGTGACGCTGAGCGTGCGCAGCTCGTTGCGGCTGCGGGTGGTGCTGGCGCGGGCGAGGTTGCCGAAGCTGACGGACTCATTGACCCACTGGCCGGAGAGGTTGTTGAACCAGGTGACGGGCCGGGTGCCGGAGAAGTCGCTGAGCGTGCTCGGGCCGTAATCGACGTTCTGACCCTGATTGTCCCCGAGGTAGTAGCGGAGGCCGAGCTGGTTGCCGGCGACGCGGTTGGCGCGGTTGACCCAGGGATTGTCGCTCTCGGGCCAGTAACCGTAGGTGTAGGTGGCGCTGGAATTGCGGTTCACCTCGGCGTGGCCGGCGACGCGCTGCGTGCCGATCCACGAGAGCCAGCGGGGCAGGCCCTGCGGCGTGAACTGGTAGGCCAGGTCGGCGTTCTGCGTGTCGTAAACCTCGGGGCGCCGGTTGTCGAAGGGACCGACCGCCTCGACGAAGGGCCGGAGGAAGTTCGGGTTGGCGCGGCCGTCGAGCAGGCGCGAATTCACGTCCACGTAGATCACGGTGTCCGTGTTATCGATCATGCTGCGGCTGAAGCGGGAGAACTTCTGGTACATGAAGCCGGCGCGGGCGGCGATCAGGTGCGAGGCGGTGTTGAGGATGACCTGCTCGCCCTCGACGCGGAGGGTCGAGGCGCTGTCCTCGCCGTAGTTCGCGGCGACGAAATTGGTATTGGACCAGTCGTAGATCGACTTGTCGGTGACCGAGGGGGCGAAGAACAGCGGGAACGGGTTGGCCTTCCGGCGCATAATATCCGTACCGGTCTGCAGGTAACGGATGTTACTGTTGTTCGTGTAGGGCGAGGGCACGCCGGACGTGACCGGGTTGGCGGTGCGGGTCTGGGTGATGCCCTGGAGGCCGTTGCCGTCGACGTAGGCGACCAGGCGGCCGTAATTGATGCCGGCCATCAGGCCCGGGGGCAGGGTCGTGTTCTCATTGGCGACCGGGAACGGCCCGGCGGTGCGTCCGCCCGCGTAGGAGACGAGCTGCGTGACCGGATCGAAGGTGGGGCGGCCAGTGGCGGCCCACTCGGAGACGGTGTCGCGCGGGGTGACCGAGTTGGGGCGGCGGTAGAAGTTGTCGTACTTCTCGAAGGAAGCGTTGATCACGGTCTGCTTGAAGGGGCGGACCTGGATCGCGCCGAAATAGCGGCGGATCTGCTCCTCGGCGGGCTTGCGGGTGAAGCCCTTGGACTCGTCGACGGCGGCGAAGCGGACGGCGAGCTTGTCCGTAATCAGGGGCCGGTTGAAGTCGAACGAGAGCCGGTGGCCGCCCCAGTCATCGAAGCGCACCGAGGTGCTCGAGCTGATGCGGGTGAGGTTGGCCTTGGAGGGGACGAGGTTGATCGTGCCGGCGGCGGCGCCGAGGCCGAAGAGGTTGGAGTTGGGGCCGCGGGAGATTTCCACCGCGTCGAGGTTGTACGGGTCGACGGGGATCTTGTTGTTGCTCGAGAAGTTACCCAGGGCGATATTGACGCCGCTGCCGCTAATCGGGCTGCCGACGCCGCGGATGCGGTTGGCGGTCGCGGGGTCGTTGGCGGTCCCGTCGATGATGCCGCCGTTCCGGTTGGGCGTGAACTGGGTGTAGTTGCCGGTACCCTCGGTGTTCGCCTCGTAGAGGAAAATGTCGTTCAGATCGACCACCGCCAGGTCCTGCATCTGCTGCTTGGTCACAACCGTGATGGAGGCGCCGAGGTCCTCGAGCTTGGAGTTGAGGCGGGTGCCCGAGAGGGTGTTGAGGGCCTGGTAACCCCGGTCGGCCTCGGTGGAGACGGTGAAGGGCGACAGGAGGACCGCCTCGTCGGCGGCGGCGGGCGGGCGGGTGGCCGGGGCGGCGGGGGCCTGCTGGGCCTGAGCCGGCGCGAGGAGGCCGGCGGCGCCGAGGGCAAGCCACAGGGCGCGGAGGGGGTTTCGGGTCGGGTTTTGCATGGTGCGAAAGGAACAATCCCCCCTTGAGGCCAGAAAGGCTACGGTTGAGGGCAACCCCTTACCTACGCCGGCCGGCGGCGGGGCGGAAGCAAAAAACCCGTTCGCCGGCACCTGGCAGCCAGCTGCAAATGGGGGCCGGCCGCGCCCGGGGGCCGGCCGGGACGCAGCTCGCGCTTGCCTCGCCCGCCCGCGCGCGGCATCCCACGGGCAATGTCCTCGCTGCCCACCCAGTTCGACGGCGCCACCGTCCACACCAAGGCCAACGTCTATTTCGACGGAAACGTCGTCAGCCACACCGTCCTCCTCGCGGGCGGCGTCCGGAAGACCCTCGGGTTGATTCGGCCCGGCTCGTACTATTTCGGCACCGCCGCGGCGGAGCGGATGGAGATCGTCGCCGGCGAGTGCACGGTGACGATGAAGGATGCGACGACGACCCGCACCTACGGGGCCGGATCGTCCTTCGACGTGCCGGCGCAGAGCGGCTTCACCATCGCGGTGGGCTCCGGCCTCTGCGAGTACATCTGCACGTTCCTGCCCTGATCCGGCCGCTCCCGTGCTTCGCCGGCGCCGTTTCCTGCTGCTGCTGCTGCCGCTGACCGCGGGGCTCCAGGCCGCGGCGGCGCCCGCGCCGGTCGAGGGGTTGCCCGATGGCCTGTACGCGGCGATCGGTACCCCGCGCGGGACGATCATCTGCGAGCTCCACTTCCGGGCGGCACCGCGGACCGTCGCGAGCTTCGTGGGCCTGGCCGAGGGCACCCTCGGGCCGGCGCCGCGTAAGCCTTACTTCGACGGCCTGACCTTCCACCGGGTGGTCCCGGACTTCGTGGTCCAAGGGGGCGACCCCACTGGCACGGGCGACGGCGGGCCCGGGTACTCGTTTGTCGATGAATTCTCGCCCGCGCTGGGCCACGACGGGGCGGGCGTGCTCTCGATGGCGAACAAGGGCCCCGACACCAACGGCTCCCAGTTTTTCCTGACCCTGCGGGCCGTCCCGCGCCTCGATTTCCTGCACGGCGTCTTCGGCCGGGTGGTGCGGGGGCTCGACGTCCTACCGCGGATCGAGCGTGGGGACAAGATGACGGTCGCGATCCACCGGCGCGGCGCGGCGGCCACGGCGTTCCGGGCGGACGACGAGGCTTGGCGGGCGCTCAACGCGGGCGCGAAGGCCTATGCCGGTCCCGCGGAGCCTGGGCCGGAGGCCTTGTGCCACGATCCCGATGGGATCCTGCCGGCGGAGCCCCCGCGGGCGCGGGCCTTCAACCACAAGCTGGCCAATGTCGAGCGCACGCTGGGCCTGAGGATCGCGGCCCGGTTCCGCGCGCGCTCCCCCACCCCGGCCGAGGACGCGGTGCCGGGGGCCTTTATGCGCGGCCTCGCCGAACAGCTGGGCACGGCGCGGGACGGCGCGCTCGCGGTGTACTTTGCGGAGGACGACGAATGGCGGGTGTGGGTGGGTGACGCGCTGGTCGGGCGCTTCGCCGGCCGGACCGGGACCGCGGCAGAACTGACTGCGGATGGTTCGATGCACGAGGCCAAGGAGGCGTTTCTCGCAGCCGCTCAGGCGCGGGCCAAGGAGGAGTTGGCGGAACAGGTGCGGGCGGCCGCCGCCAAGCCCGACACGCCCGCCCCGCCCCCGGGCCAGCGGGTGAAGCTCCAGGCCGATGCGATCCTCGACGGGTTAATCCGCCACCTCGCCCCGCGCTGAGGTTTGCCAAAGCGCGATCCCCGACCTCCCTTCGCCCGATGCGTAGCGTGTACTTCCTTCTGATCCTCGGCGTTGTCCTCGTGACCGTCGCGGTGGTGAGCCGCACCGGCATCGCCTCGCGCAACGACCCGCGGGACCGACCGATCAACAGCGCGATGCGGGAGGCGATCGACCGCCGCAACCCGCAGTTCAGCGCGGAGGACGAGCTGATGCTCGCGCAGCGCTTCGGCACGGCCGTGCGCCGACCCTCGGGCCTACGCTGGGTGGAACGCGCGCCCGGCACCGGGGTCGCGACTCCAACCCTCGGCGGCGAGGTGTTGGCGCACTACGAAGGGCGGCTGCTCGACGGCACGCCCTTCGACGATTCCCGTAAGCGCGGGGCGCCGTTTACCTTCCGCGTCGGGACCGGCTCCGTGATCCGGGGCTGGGACGAAGCATTCCTCACGATGCGCAAGGGCGAGAAGCGAACCCTGATCGTGCCCTACTGGCTCGCGTACGGCGAGAAGGGTCGCCCGCCGAAGATCCCGCCCAAGGCGACCCTGATCTTCGAGGTCGAGTTGGTTGACTGGCGCTGAGTCCGGCGGGCGCCCAGCGGGCCGCGGAAGGACGGTCGCCGCTCACAGGCCGACGAGGGAGCCGTTGCGGTGGAGCCAGTGTTCCGCCTCGCGCCAGCCCGGGCAGACCTCCTCGACGCGGGCCCAGAACCGGGCCGAGTGGTTCATCTCCCGGCGGTGCATCAACTCGTGGTGGATAATGTAGTCGCGCACCGTCTCCGGGGTCTGGACGAGGCGCCAGTTGAGGGAGATCCCGCCGGTGGCCGAGCAGGATCCCCAGCGGGACCGCTGGTTGCGGACCGTGACCTCGCGCACCTCAACGCCGGAGACGGCCGCGAGCTCCCAGGTGCGGGCGGGTAACTCGATCCGCGCGCGGCGGATAAAATGGGCCTCGAGGGTCGGACGGAGGTCGCCCTCGAGCCGTGGCACCCGGAAGACGTCCGCCGCGAGGCAGACCTGCGGGCGTTCCCCGGAGACGGCGACCCGCACCTCCTCCAGCGCGCCGCGCCAGAGCACGCGCGTGCCGATCGTCCAAACCTCCGCCCCGCGGGGCCGCTGGCGCTGGCGGGCCCGGGCGCGTTCCAGCCATTCGCGGTGCGCTGCCACGAACCGGCGGGCCTCGCGCTCGCTGCCGCTCGCGGGAATCGTCGCCACCGCCACGCCGTCGCGGCGCAGGGTGAGCCGGTAGCGGCTGGCGCGGGCGCTGCGCTCAAAGACGATCTCCTCCCTGGCGGCGGGATCTGGGGCAGGCACGGCCCGGGCCGGGCCCGGGGGCGCGTGGTGCACCCCGGGCTGCGGCGCGAAGAGGCCGAATAAGTCCTGCTGCTGCTGGCTCAACGCGGCGAGTCAACGGATCGGCCCGCGCGAATCCAGCGCGATGTGGCCGCCCGTTCCCGCGCGGCGGCGCCGCCAAGCGTGCCAGAACGTCGGCATCTCCCCAACGTGCCCGGGCAGCAGCAGGAGAATCGCGACCTCCTCGATCCCCGTCGCCACCAGCCACAGGATCACAGCGTGGAAGGGCCACGCGGGGCCACCACTGAGCAGGGGGATGAGGGTGAACGGGCAGAGGACGGCCCCGACCTTCGAGGCCCAAGTATGGTAACAGGGCGCCCGGCCGAGCCGGAGGAGGCCGAGCACGATCACCGCAATGAAGGCCGCCACGCCGGTGACGATCCAGGGCAGTTCGCGGCGCACGACCTCCGGCCAGAGCAAGGCGATGCCGGTCGTGCCGGTGAAGAGGGTCACGTAGTCCGCCGCGCTATCGAGCTTGCGGCCGAACTCGCTTTCCGCCCCGAGCCGCCGGGCGAGGGTGCCGTCGACCGCGTCGGTCAGGAGCGAGAAGGCGATCAGGCCCACGAAGATTGCTCGTTCGCCCGCGACCGCCGCGCCCAGCACGGCCGGCATCAGGGCGAGGCGCGTCGCCGAGATGAGGTTGGGCCAGTGCCGGCGTTGCATCGCTAGAGGAGTTCGAGCCGCCAGCGGAGCTCCGCGGGGCCGAGAATTTCCAGCCAGCCAAAGCTCGCCGGCGACCCACGGTTGGCGCGGCTGATGCACCCGGGGTTGAGCCAGCGGACGCCCGCGGCATCGCGTTCGTCTCTCGGGACGTGAGTGTGGCCGTGCAGGACCACGCGGGCGCCGACCGGAGCGCGGCGCGGTGGGATGTGCACCAGATGGCAACGCCAGCCGTGCAGCTCGCGATCGAGGTGCGCCGGCCACGGGTGTTCGTCATTGTTGCCCAGCACGACGTGCAGGGGCGGGCCGAGCGCCGCGAATTCCGCGAGGGCCTCGGGTTCGCAGACGTCGCCGAGGTGCCAGATCTCATCCGCGCCGCGCAGCCGCTCGGGCAGGCCCGGAGGGTAACGGTCGTGGGTGTCGGCGAGCACCGCGATGCGCATCCCCGCGACCTTAGCCGGACGGGGGAATTTTGCACGCAGGAAGGCGCCCGTGGGCACAGTGGGGGGTCAGGCCCCAGTCAGGAAGCGTCCGAAGGCGGCCGCCCCGGCAGCGAGGTCGGACCGCGTGATGTACTCGTCCTTGGTGTGGGCGCGCGCGATGGTGCCCGGGCCGAAGGCCACCGAGGGGATGCCCGCGGCAGCGAGGACGTTCGCGTCGCAGAACCAGTCCGCCCGCGCCCAGCCGGCACCGGCCCGCCGCAGCGCGCGCGCCCAGGGGTCGGTGCGGGGCGTCACGAACGCCGGTCCCTGGCGGTGGATCCGGACGCGCGTGCGCGGGGCGTGGCGGCGGCAGAGTTCGCGGACCAAGCCGAGCGCCTCGGCCGCGGGCAGACCTGGATGGAGGCGCAGGTCGAGGCCGAGGCGGCAGCGGTCCGGCACGATGTTGAGGTCGCGGCCGCCTTGGAAGACCCCGAGGTTGAGGCTGGCTGGGCCGAGGACGGGGTGGCGACGGGCGAGGAAAGCGGGCGCGAGCTCGTCCCGCAACGCGGCCGCCAGCGGCAGGGCCCGGTAGACGGCGTTGTCGCCCCGCCAAGGCTGGGCGCCGTGGCAAGCGCGGCCGGGCGTTTCCAGCCAGAGCCGCAAAATGCCCTTCGCGGCGTGCACCACCCGCAGGGAAGTGGGCTCGAGCGCGACCCCAAAATCAGCCTGGAAACCGGACCGGACCAGCGCTGCCGCCCCCGCGCTGCCCTCCTCCTCGCCCGCGGTGGCGGCGACGATCCAGCGCACGTCGGA
>JBILWD010000338.1:0-3719 GCA_044370095.1 Opitutaceae bacterium
CCGAGGCCGAACGCGCCGGACTGCTCCCCGGCCCGGCCCTCGCCCACGTGCACTGCCGGGCCGCGGAACTCGCGACGGCACGACCGACCGCGGTCAACCTCAGCTGGGCCGTCGAACGCTGCCTGCGCGCGCTGGCGTCCCTCCCCGGCGACGCGCCCGCGGCGACCCTCGGGGCCACGCTCCTTGCCGCGGCTCGCGCGATCCACGCGGAAGACCAGCAACTCTGCGCGGCAATCGGTCGCCACGGGGCCGCGGTGCTCCCCGCGGGCGGCGTGCTCACCCACTGTAACACCGGCGCCCTCGCCACCGGCGGCGTCGGCACCGCCCTCGCCGTGGTCACCACCGCTTGGGACCAAGGCCGCCGTTTCGAGGTTTTCGCCGACGAGACCCGCCCGCTGCTACAAGGCGCCCGCCTCACCGCGTGGGAGCTAGTCCAGCGGGGCATCCCCGTCACGGTCCTCTGCGACGGGGCGGCGGCGGCGCTGCTCGCCACCGGCCGGGTCGCCAGCTGCATCGTGGGCGCGGACCGGATCGCGGCGAATGGCGATACCGCGAACAAGATCGGGACCTACGGTCTGGCGCTGCTCGCGGCCGCGCACCGGGTGCCGTTCTTCGTGGCGGCCCCCTCCAGTACCTTTGACCTGACGCTCGCGACCGGCGGGGGCATCCCGATCGAGGAGCGGGCGGCCGCCGAGGTGCTGGCGCCCTTGGGCGTCCCCGCCGCCCCGGCGGGCGCGGGCGCGTACAATCCCGCGTTTGACGTCACTCCCGCCCACCTGATCCGCGGGCTGATCACGGAGCACGGCGTCATCTCGCCGGTGACCGCGGACGGGATCCGGAAGGTGCTGGGGCAATAGCGGCTAACGAGGAGCGAGGAGCGGGTGGGGAGTAGCGGGTAGGGAAGCGCATCAGTCTGGTGTAGCCGGGGGATTTTGCCTCGGTCCGCACCGGCGGGAGCCCGTACCGGCGGAGCCCTTTCCGCCCCGCATCTGCGCTGGCTTCGCGGACGCAGGCTTCGCGGCAGGGGTTTTCGACCCTTCGTCCGGGGCGGCGCGCCCCAGCTACACCAAGCCCGCTTGACCCGCGGCGTTTCAGGGCCTGCCCTGAGCCTGCCGAATGGGCCTGCCCTGACCCTGCAAATGGGCCCGCCCTGAGCCCGTCGAATGGGCCGCTTTCTCCTCGCCGGCAACGCCCTGCCCCTCATTCTCCTCCTACCCCCGGCGTTCCCCCCGCCACCACCCCAGGAGCCCCCGTGAATCCCCCGAGCCCCCTGCCCCGCCGCCGCCTCCGGCCCGCCGGCTGCCTCGCGCTCCTTTCCTTCGTCGCGCCCGCCGCCCTCGCCGCCTCCGCGCCGGCCGATCCCTCTCTCGCCGGCTTCCTCGGCGCTTACTGCCTGGATTGCCACCGCAGTGACCTAAAAAAAGGCCAGCTCGACCTCGAGGCCCTCAACCCCCGCGACCCCGCCGCCCATCCCGCCCTCTGGGAAAAGGTCCTCCGCAAACTCGACCACCGCCAGATGCCCCCGCACGGCGAGGCCCGGCCCGATGAAGCAGCTTACCAGCGCATCGTCACCACCCTCACCACGGACCTCGACGCCGCCGCCCGCACCCGCCCCGACCCCGGCCGCACCGCCACCTTCCGCCGCCTCAACCGCACCGAGTACCAGAACGCGATCCGCGACCTGCTCGCCGTCGAGCTCGACGCCACCGACCTCCTCCCCAACGACGAACCGAGCCACGGCTTCGACAACGTCGCCGTCGGCAACCTCTCCCCCACCCTCCTCGACCGCTACGTCTCCGCCGCCCAGAAAATCGCCCGCCTCGCCGTCGGCCGCCCCAGCAAGGCCCCCGCCGGAGACACGTTCCGCGTCCGGCCCGACGTCACGCAGGAGGACCACGTACCCGGCCTGCCCCTCGGCACCCGCGGCGGGATTCTGATCCCCTACCTGTTTCCGCAGGAGGGTGAGTACGAGGTGCAGATCCGCCTCCAGCGCGACCGCAACGAGCAGGTCGAGGGCCTCCGCCGCCCCCACGAGATCGAGGTCCTGCTCGACCGCGCCCGCGTCGCCGTCGCCACGGTCAAACCGCCCGGACCCGACAAAAACGCCGAAGCGGTCGACCAGCACCTGCGCTTCCGCCTCCCGGTCACCGCCGGCCGGCGCGAACTGGCCGTGACTTTCCCCCGCACCGCCGCCCCCGTGCTCGAAACGGAACGCGCCCCGCTCGTCTCCCGCTTCAATATGCACCGCCACCCGCGCACGGCGCCCGCGGTGTTCCAAGTCACGGTCACCGGCCCCTTCGATCCCCGGCCCGGCGGCGACACCCCCAGCCGCCGCCGGATCTTCGGCCCCGCCGGCAATGGCCCGGAGGCCTCCCCCGCCGCCGCCGAGGCCCGGGCCCGCACGATCCTCGCCCGGCTCGCCCGCACGGCCTACCGCCAGCCCGTCACGGACGACGATCTCCGCCGCCCGCTGCAGTTCTTCCGCGAGGCCAGCGCCGGCGAGGGCGGCTTCGAGGCCGGGATCGAGTCCGCCCTCGCCGCCCTGCTCGTGAACCCCCGCTTCCTCTTCCGGGTGGAAACCGAGCCCGCGGACCTGCCGCCCGGCACCGCCTACCCGGTCGACGGCCTCGCACTCGCCTCCCGGCTCTCGTTCTTTCTCTGGGGCAGCCTCCCCGACGAGCCGCTGCTCGCCGCCGCCGAACGCGGGGATCTCGCCACCCCCGCCGGCCTCGCCCCGCAGGTTCGGCGGATGCTCGCCGACCCGCGCGCCACGAATCTCGTGACCAACTTCGCCGCGCAGTGGCTTCACCTCCGCGCCCTCGCCGCCACCACCCCCGACGCCCGGCGCTTCATTGATTTCGACGACAACCTCCGCCAGTCGATGCGCCGCGAGACGGAGCTCTTTGTGGAGAGCGTCCTGCGTGAGGACCGCCCCGTGACGGATCTCCTCGCGGCGGACTACACGTTCCTCGACGAACGCCTCGCCCGGCACTACGGCGTCCCGCACGTCCTCGGCAGCCACTTCCGCCGCGTCAGCTTCGCCGGCGATCCCGCCCGGCAGCGCGGGGGCCTGCTGCGCCACGGCAGCATCCTCACGGTCACCTCCTACGCCACCCGTACCTCCCCCGTGATTCGGGGCCACTGGATCCTCGCCAACCTCGCCGGTTCGCCCCCGCCCCCGCCGCCCCCCGACATCCCCTCCCTCGATAACCAGGTCGTCGCCGCCACCCTGCCCATCCGCGAACGCCTTGCCCAGCACCGCGCGAACCCCGCCTGCGCCAGCTGCCACGACGTGATGGACCCGGTCGGCTTCGCGCTGGAACATTTCGATGCGGTCGGCCGCTGGCGCGCCGCGGAAGACCATCGTGCGGTCGACGCTCGTGGCGCCTTGGGGGGGAGCCCGGCCTTCACCGGCGTGGCTGGCTTGGAGCAAGCCCTGCTCGCGCGCCCGGATCTGCTCACCGCCACCCTCGCGGAAAAGCTGCTCACCTTCGCCCTCGGCCGCGGCCTCGGCCCGGCCGACGCCCCCGCCGTCCGCACCATCGTGCGCGAGGCCGCCGCGGACGGTTACCGTTTCTCCAGCGTGATTCTGTCCGTTACCCAAAGCCTCCCCTTCCGCCAGCGCCGCACCGCCCTCCCCGCCGAGGCCGGCGGCCCCTGAACCCCCCAACCAATCCCTCCGATGAGCTCGTTCCTCACCCGCCAGGCCCTCCCCCGCC
>JBILWD010000339.1:0-3714 GCA_044370095.1 Opitutaceae bacterium
CTCAGGACAAGCTTCCAGCGCTGATCGCGGGCCATCCGGTGTCCTTGCCCGGCCTTGCCGCCCACGCCCACGCACTCGCTGTGGACCACTTGGCGCGGCCAGGGCTCCGACTTGGTCAACAGGGGGGCCAGCGAACGGCCGGCCGGCAGGATCGGCGGCGGGCTGGCGCCCCCCAGCTCCAGGAGAGTCGGATAAAGGTCCAGGGAGCTGACCAAGGCATCGCTGCGGCGACCCGCGGGAATGCCGCCCCCCCAGACGAAGCAGGGAATGCGCACCGACTCCTCGTGCATCGTGATCTTGTTCCCCAGCCCGTGGGAACCCAGATGATAGCCATTGTCGGAGAGGAAAAAGACGACCGTACGCTCAATCTCCCCCAAGTCGCGCAGGAGGTCCCCGAAGCGCCCGACCTCGGCATCCAGACGACTGGTCACCGCATAATAGGCCCGGGTGAAGGCCCGCATCGTCTCCTCATCCCGCGGCGGCCCCGCCGGCACCTCGCCGATATTCCGCCGATAACCGGAGTCGCGGTGGACCCGCTCCCCCGGCAGCCCCTGATTATTCAGGCTCTCCGCCATCGGCTCCCGGCGGTAGTTCGCCGGCAAGGAAACGGAGTCCCGCGGGTACTGGTCCAGCCACTCCGGCTCGGGATACAGCGGCACGTGGGGCTCGTGGGGTGCGATCCAGAGGAAGTACGGCCGACCCGAGGAGCGCTGGGTCCGCACAAACTCCGCTGCGGCCGCAAACATCGGCGCGGAGTCGTAGCCCATTTCCCGGCCCGCCCCGAAGCCGTAGTCCGCCGGCGCTCCCAAATGTGATTTGCCAAAGAATCCCGTGGCGTAGCCCGCCTCGGCCAGTCTGGCGGCCAGCGCCTGCGCCGCCCGCGCCCCGCCGCGCCGGTAGGGCGCAAAGGCCGCCGTCTGCAGGGCGATCAGGCCGTGCTGTTGCGGGAAGAGCCCGGTCATCAGGGAGGCCCGGCTCGCCGCGCAGATCGGGCTAGCCGCGAAGGCCCGCGTCAGGATGGTGCCCCCGCGGGCCAAGGCGTCGATCCGGGGCGTCCGGACCTCCGGGTTCTCGTAACCTACGGCACGGCAACTCTGATCATCGGTCAGGATGACAATGAGGTTGGGCCGCGGCGCGGCGGCCAAGGTCACGACGGAAGCACAGAGGCCCAGCAAGGCCCGGAGCAGCGGCAGGGGTAGGAGCACGCACCGCCGTTCTCGTTTTCCCACCTCGAGCTGGCAAGCCCGGAGGGAGCGGGCGGAGCGAAAAACAAAACGGCCCCGTCTTGGGACGGGGCCGGCGAGCGGCGGGACCGATGACCCCGCCCGGACTCAGCGCGCCAGTTCGAAGCGATCCGCGTTCATCACCTTGTTCCAGGCGGCGATGAAGTCCCGGACGAACTTCGCTTCCGCCCCGGACTCGGCGTAAACCTCCGCCAGCGCCCGCAGCTGCGAGTTGGAGCCGAAGACCAGATCCACGCGCGTCGCGGTCCACTTCACGTCCCCGGTCTCCCGGTCGCGCAGCTCGAAGGCCTCCTCCGCCGGCGAGGTGGGACGCACCACGTGACCCATATCCAAGAGATTAACGAAAAAGTCGTTCGTGAGCGTCTCCGGCCGGCGGGTGAACACGCCGTGGGCGGACTTGCCGTGGTTGGCGTTCAGCACCCGCAGCCCGCCGATCAGGACGGTCATCTCGGGCGCGGTCAGGCCCAGCAACTGGGCCTTGTCGACCAGAAGCTGTTCCGCCGGGAGGGCGAAACGGGTCTTCTGGTAGTTGCGGAAGCCATCGCTCACCGGCTCCAGCACCGCAAAGGAGGTGGCGTCGGTCTGCTCCGCAGTGGCGTCCATCCGGCCGGGGGTAAAGGGCACCTCGACGGTGTGCCCGGCCAGCTTGGCCGCCTGCTCGATGGCCGCGGCGCCGCTCAGGACGATCAGGTCGGCCAAGGAAACCCGCTTGCCGCCCGCGGCACGGGCATTGAACGCGGCCTGCACGCCCTCCAGGGCCCGCAGGACCTTGGCCAGCCGGGCCGGCTGGTTGGCCTCCCAATCCTTCTGCGGCGCGAGGCGGATGCGGGCGCCGTTGGCGCCGCCCCGCTTGTCCGAACCGCGGAAGGTGGACGCCGAGGCCCACGCGGTGAAGACCAGCTCCGCCACGCCCAGACCGGTGGCGAGGATCTCGCCTTTGAGGGCGGCGATGTCCTTCGCGTCAACCAGCGGATGGTTCACGGCCGGGATCGGATCCTGCCAGATCAGCTCCTCGCGCGGCACATCGGCCCCGAGGTAACGGACCTTGGGCCCCATATCGCGGTGCGTCAGCTTAAACCAAGCGCGCGCGAAGGCGTCGGCAAAGGCCTTCGGATCGGCGAGGAACCGGCGCGAAACCTTCTCGTAGGCCGGATCGAAGCGCAGCGCGAGGTCGGTGGTCAGCATCGTGGGCCGATGCCGCTTTGCCGCGTCGAACGCATCCGGTACGGTCTCCGGCGCGTTCTTGGCCACCCACTGATGGGCGCCGGCAGGGCTCTTCACCAACTCCCACTCGTAGCGGAAGAGGTTCTCGAAGTAATTGTTGCTCCAATGCGTGGGCGTAGTGGTCCAGATGACCTCCAAGCCGCTGGTGATGGTGTCCGCACCCTTGCCGGAACCGTGCGTATTTGCCCAGCCGAGGCCTTGTTCCGCGATTCCGGCACCCTCTGGTTCACGCCCGACGTGACTGGCCGACGCGGCGCCGTGGGTCTTACCGAAGGTGTGGCCGCCGGCGATCAGCGCTACGGTCTCCTCGTCATTCATCGCCATCCGGCCGAACGTCTCACGGATATCGCGGGCCGAGGCCACCGGGTCAGGATTCCCATTGGGACCCTCTGGATTGACGTAAATGAGGCCCATCTGCACGGCGGCGAGCGGGTTCTCCAGCTCCCGGTCCCCGGTGTAGCGCTTATCGCCCAGCCAGGTGTCCTCATGGCCCCAATAGACATCCTCCTCCGGCTCCCAAACGTCGGCGCGGCCGCCACCGAAGCCGAAGGTCTTGAAACCCATCGAATCGAGCGCGCAATTGCCGGCCAAGATCATTAGGTCCGCCCAGGAAAGCTTAGCCCCGTACTTCTGCTTGATCGGCCACAGGAGGCGCCGTGCCTTGTCGAGGTTCGTATTGTCCGGCCAGCTATTCAACGGGGCGAACCTCTGCTGCCCAGCCCCCGCACCACCCCGGCCGTCGCCCGTCCGGTAGGTGCCGGCGCTGTGCCAAGCCATCCGAATGAAGAAGGGACCGTAGTGGCCGAAATCTGCCGGCCACCAGTCCTGCGAATCCGTCATCAACGCGTGCAGGTCCCGCTTCACCGCCGCGAGGTCCAACTTACTGAACTCACGGGCATAGTCGAAGCCCTGCCCCATCGGGTCGGACAGCGCCGAGTTTTGGTGCAGGATCCGGAGATTCAGCTGGTTCGGCCACCAATCGCGGTTCGAACGCCCGCCCTGACTGGTCGGCGCCGGCTTAGCGGCGGTGCCGTGCAGATGCGGGAAGGGGCACTTGCCCCCGGTGGACGCGGGATGATTTTCCATATGGGATTCGATAAGGGGGAGACGATCGACGCAGCCAAGAGGTCACGCCAGAAAGCCCCAACAAAGGAAGCCCACGGGATTTGTAAAGGCCCGGACGGACGAAACCAGCCCCGCGTAACCCAGACCGCGGTGCTCCAGACGCAAAAAGGGGTTCTTCACG
>JBILWD010000095.1:0-11348 GCA_044370095.1 Opitutaceae bacterium
GCCGCCTACGGCGAGGAGCTCAATCGCCTCCAGCCGTTCGGCAGCGGGGGCCGCGGCATCCCGGGCGCGGGCGGCGGCCCGGGTGAAGACGGCGTCGAGCTTCCGCTCCCGGTCCGCTTGGGCGATACCGGAGCCGGCGCGGCGCAGGCCCTCGCCGAGGGCGCGGATCCACAGGGGGCTCGTGCCGGGCTGGGCGATGAAGTCGATGAGCGGTCCGAGGTCGGCGGCGGCGGCCGATGCGGCGCGCGTCTCGATCAGGCGGGCGACGAACGGCGCCGCGGTCCGGGCCAAGGCAGCATCCCGCGTCATCGCCGGCAGGAGCGTGGCGGCGACCACCGGGGGCGGGCTGGTAAGCAGCGCGACGGAGATCCACTTGTCCGCGTGGTCCCGCGCCGCGATCCGCCCGAGGGCGGGGGCGAGGGCCGGCGAGAAGGAGGCGGTGAAGGCGAGCTGCATCCGCACGCGGGGACTAGAATCCTCCGCACGGCGGTCGAGCACGGCCACGAGGGCCGCGGACGCCTGGCCGGCCTCGAGCAGGGGCTCGGCGAGGGCGATGGCGCGCTCGCGCACGTGTGCATCGCGATCCTCGACCGCCACCGCGAGCGTCTCGCCGTCGAGGGCACCGAGGCCCTGCAGCGCGCCGAGGGCGTGAAAGCGCGCGGTCGCGGGCGCGGCCTCGCGGACCAGCCGCGCGAGGAGCGGCACCGCCGCCCGGTCCTGGCGCTCGTACAGGAGGCGCGAGGCGGTGTCACGGTGCCAGCCGTTGGGGTGCGTGAGGGTCGCGACGAGCGTCGCGGTATCGGCCGTGCCTAGGGTCGGGGTCGCGCGGCGACGCCAGGTGGGATCGGCGGGCACGAGCCGATAGATGCGGCCGCGGTCGTTGCCCGAGTTCAGGTCGAGGTGCCGCTTGATCTCGTCCGGGATGCTCCACGGGTGCTCGATCACCTCGCGGTACATATCGCACACGTGCAGCGTGCCATCAGGGGCGTTGGCGAAGTTGACCACCCGGACCCACGTGTCGCGGCTCGCCGCGAATTCAAAGCCCTGCTCGTCCTCCGGCCGGCGGCCGACGAGGCTCGCGCCGTCCTCGTGCAGCCGTTTGCGGTGGATCAGTTGGCCGCCCGAGTCGCCGCTGAAGGTGTTGTTGACGAAGTCCGGGCCGTAGGCGTCGCCACGGTAGACGTGCGTGCCCGAGGCACCGGTGAAGTAACCGCTGACGCGGCCGCCGCCCTCGACGGCGCCGCGGACCACGCCGCCGATGCGCCAGCGCGTGCGGATGATGCGCCACGGCTCGTCGGGGCTGATGCGGTGCACCTCGGCGGCGCCGCCGTCGGCGGCGATGCTCTGGCGCGGAATGGGCGGGGTGAAGTGGGGGTTCCGCTCGGCGTAGCGGCCGTCGTAGACCCAGAACTGGAGGTGGTCCGAGTTGGAGCAGGCGAAGCGCCGGCCGAAGTCGTCGAAGCTCATCCCGTACTGCGCGCCGCCGGGCGTGAAGCCGAAGGCGTGGGTGCGGGGATCGAACCAGAAGTTGCGGCCGCCGAGCTCCTCCGCGGGCAGCTCCGGCCGCCGCAGCGAGCGGATCAGGCCGCGGTTACCAGTGCCGCCCTGGACGTGGATGCGGTTGTCCGCGCCCCAAGTGAAGCTGTTGAACATCGCCTGGACGTTCAGGCGCGCGAGGCCGGTACCGAAGCCGGTGAAGACCTTCTCGCGCACCTCGGCGCGGCCGTCGCCGTCGCGATCCTCGAACCGCCAGATATCGGGCGTCGCGCCCACGTAGAGACCCCCGTTCGCCCAAATGAGGCCGTTGGGCCAAGGGAGGTTATCCGCGAACACCCGGCTCGTCTCGTACCGGCCGTCGCCGTCGCGGTCCTCCAGCACCGAAATGCGGCCGAGGTGCGGGTTGCGGTCCCGTTCCTCGGAATAATCGATCATCTCGCAGACGAACATCCGCCCGTTCTCGTCGAAGGTGACCGCGACCGGGTCGCGCACTTGCGGCTCGCTCGCGGCCAGCTCAAGGCGGAAACCCGGCTTCACCTTCCAAGTGGCGATCGCGTCCGCCGGCGCGACGGCCGGGTAGCGCGGGAGGTCTTTCGCGGGATCGACCTCCGTGGAGGTTTTGGTCGCACCGTACGCCTGGGCGTAGGTGTTCCGGTGGGCGAGGGACTCGGCGGGGGCGGGCGCGGCGCCGAAGGCCGGGGGCAGGACGAGCAGGACCGGGAGGGCGAGGCGGGGGAGGATCATGCGCGCGAACACCTTCCGGCGAGCGGCGGGCACGGTCAATCCACGAACGCCGTTTCGTTGGCTAACAGCAGCACCTGCGCGAGCTGGGCGAGCCGGGAAAGCGGCGGACGCGTTCGGTTGCCCTCGGTCGCCTTAGCCTCGGTCGCCGTGCTGGAGGTCGGTGGCGCGGGCGGGTCCGACAGTTCGGCCGCGAGGAACTGCTCCGCCCAGCCGCGCTCCGCGGCGTCCGGGGCGCGCTGGTGCACGAACCGGTACAGGGCCTCGAGTCGCCCCGGGCCAGCCGGCGCGGCCGCCTCTGACCGCGCCGCGAGCGCCCGGGCCATTTCCAGCGCAAACGGGCTATTGAGCAGGAAGAGGGCCTGCTGCGGCACCGTCGTCGCGAACCGCTGAGCCGCGGAAGCGTCCGGATTGGGGAAGTCAAAGGCCCGAAAGACGCCCGGAAGGTTCTGGCGGTCGATGAACCCATACACGGTCCGGCGGCCCGGGAACGGCTCCCGCCACAGGTCCTCCGCCAAACCGCCCACCCGCGTTTCTAGGCGGCCGGAAACCGCGAGGAACGTGTCGCGCAGGCCCTCAAAATCGAGGCGGCGCCGCGGGAAGCGCGTGAGCCGTCGGTTCTCCGGGTCCGCTGCGACCGTGGCGGCGGGCGCGTCCCCGGACTGCCGGTAGACCGCAGAAAGCACGATCCGGCGCTGGAGCTGCTTCACCGACCAGCCCTCGGCCACGAAGTCCGCCGCCAGCCAGTCGAGCAGGTCCCGCAGCTCCGGCTCCGCGGTCCGCACGCCGAAGTCGCTCGGCGTCCGCACGAGGCCCTCGCCGAAATGCCAGGCCCAGACGCGATTGACGAACACGCGCGCCGTGAGCGGGTTGTCCGCCCGCGCCACCGCGCGCGCCAGCTCCAGTCGGCCACTGCCCGCGGCGACCGGTGGCGCTCCCTCGCCCGCCAAGAGAGCGGGCACACCGCGGGACACGACGGGGCCCCGGTTCGCAGCATTGCCCCGCAGGAGGACGGCGGAATCGCGCGGCTGTGGCCGGTCGGCCAAGGCCATCGCGCGCAGTGGGGCGCCGGGCTCCGTCCACTCCAGCGCGGCCAGCTCGCGGCGGAGGGCCGCCGTGCGGGTGTCGAGCTGGCGCCGGATCAGAGCGGCCGCGGCCGGGAAGGGCAACGTGCCGGGGAACGCCTCCGCCTCTGCCCACGCGCGCGGACCAGAAGGTTCGGGCAGCGACCCGGCCACCGCAGAGGAACCGGCGGCAGCGAACACGCGATTGTAGGCGGCGGCGACGTCGGAGAGGGAGCCCAACGGGCGCGCCACGCCGGCCAGAGCCGCGACGACGGTCGAATCGAGGCCCGCCGGGCGGGTATCGGACCAGCCACAGACCCGATCCGCGGCCGCGGCCGCGAAGCCCTCGGCCGGCAGCGCTACCAGCGCGAACCACGGGGCGAGGACGGGGTGCGCGCGCGCCTCCGGGGTGGCGAGGAACTCGCGCCAGCGCCGCAGAAACTCCGGGTTCAGTTTCCGTTCCCCGGCGAACAGCTCCGGCTTCGCGTCGGGCGGAAGCCTCGCAGCGTCGTGGACTCCGAGGAGATAATCGCCCGTCCGGCCGCGAATCCCCACCAAGAACTTGGCCACCTCCTCGCGCTCCCGGGCCCGCACCCGTTCCTCGGTCGCAGCCCGCTTCTCGAGGTACGCGCGGTGCTCCGCGGTGTCAGTCACCGGGGCGAGCAAGGGTTTCTCGGCCGGCTCTTCCGACGAGGCGAAGATCCCGTGCAGCGCGTAATAATCCCGCATCGTTACCGGCTCGGACTTGTGGTCGTGGCAGCGAGCGCAGGCGACCGTCAGGCCGAGCAGGCCGCGGGTGACGACGTCGATGCGGTCATCAATGATATCGTTCTGGTTGTTGAGGAACCGGCGGCCGAGCGTGAGGAACCCGAGGGCGGCGAGGGCGCTCCGGTCGTCCGTGGCCGGGAGGAGATCGGCCGCCAGCTGCTCGGTGAGGAAGCGGTCGTAGGGCAGGTCGGCGTTGAACGCCCGGATCACGTAGTCGCGGTAGGTGTGGGCGAAGGCGAAGCGCCGCTCGGCCTCGCCCACTAAGTAGCCTTGGGTGTCGGCGTAGCGGGCTACGTCCAGCCAGTGGCGGCCCCAGCGTTCGCCGTAGGCGGGCGACGCGAGGAGGCGTTCCACCGCCCGCGCGTAGGCGCCGGGGTCGGCGGCGTGCTCGCGGACAAACGCGTCCGCCTCCTCCGGCGTCGGCGGGAGGCCGGTGAGCGCGTAGCTCACCCGACGCAGGAGCGTCCGGGCGTCGGCTTCCGGCGCCGGCTCGAGGGCGGGAGCGCCCCGGGTGGCGCGGAGAAAGGCCGCCACCGGATCGGCAGCGGCGCCGGGGACCTGGGGCAGCGCGGGAGCGCGCGGTGGCTGGAAGGCCCAGTGGGTGCGGGCGAGCTCGGCGGACGTCGGGGCGGCCGCTCCATCCCGCGGGTCGGGCGCTCCGCGGCGGATCCACGCCTCGAGGTCCGCGACCTGGGCAGGGGTGAGTGGCGGGCCGGCGTCGGCGGGGGGCATCTGCAGCTCCGGGTTGCCCGGGCGCACGACGGTCAGCAGCAGGCCTTTTTCGGGATCGCCCGGCACCAGCGCGGGCCCGGAATCCCCGCCGCGGCGGAGAGCCTCCCGCGTATCCAGTTGCAGGCCACCCTTGGCCTTACCCTCACGGGCGCTGTGACAGCGGTAACAGTGCTCGGCGAGCACCGGCCGGATGCGGGACTCGAAGAAGGCCTCGTCCTCGGGGCTCAGGCCGGTGGCGACCGCGGGCGACGCCACGGCCAGCCACAGTAGGACGGCGCCACGCGGAGTCACGCGATGAGCTCCCGCACCACGTTGCCGTGGACGTCGGTCAGGCGGTAATCGCGGCCGGCGTGGCGGTAGGTGAGTCGCTCGTGGTCGAAGCCCAGGAGCGCGAGGATGGTGGCGTGGAGGTCGTGCACGTGCACCGGCTTCTCAACCGCGCGGAAGCCGAACTCGTCCGTCGCCCCGTGGACCATCCCGCCGCGGACCCCGCCGCCGGCGAGCCACATCGTGAAGCCGTGGTGGTTGTGGTCGCGGCCGTTGACCTTGCCCGCGTTGGCGCCGGCGGTCGGCAGCTCCACCACCGGGGTGCGCCCGAACTCGCCACCCCAGATCACCAGCGTCTCGTCCAGCATCCCGCTCTCGCGCAGGTCGCGCAGCAGCGCCCCGATCGCCTGGTCACTGTCTCGCGCGAGGCGGCGGTGATTCACCTCCAAGTCGTCGTGGTTATCCCACGGCTGGCCTTGGCCATGCCACGCTTGGACAAACCGGACGCCGCGCTCGAGCAGGCGGCGGGCGATGAGCAACTGCCGGCCGTGGGTGGTATCGCCGTAGCGCTCGCGCATCGCCGCGGGCTCGCGGGCGAGGTCAAAGGCGTCGGTGGCCTCGAGCTGCATCCGCGAGGCAAGCTCGAAGGACTGGATGCGCGCCTCGAGCCGGGGATCGGCGGCGCGCGCGGCCGCGTGGCGGGCATTGAGGCGCGCGAGGAGGTCGAGCTGGGAGCGCTGGGCAGCGGGACCGGTGAGCGGGCTGCGGATGTGCTCGATCAGCCGCTCGACCTCGCGGTGGCGCGTGTCGACGTGCGTGCCCTGGAAAATGCCGGGCAAAAAGGCGCTCTGCCAGTTTTGGGATTCCTGAATTGGGTAGCCGCCGGGGCAGAGGGCGACGAAGCCGGGGAGATTCTGATTCTCGGAGCCGAGGCCGTAGGTGACCCAAGAGCCGAGGCTGGGCCGCGGCAGGCGCGCGTCGCCGCAGTTCATCAGCATCAGGGACGGCTCATGGTTCGGGACGTCGGCCCGCATCGAGCGGATGACGGCGAGCTCGTCCGCGCAGGCGGCGACGTGCGGGAAGAGCTCGCTCACCTCCAGTCCGCTGCGGCCGTGGCGCGCGAAGCGGAAGGGCGAGGCGAACGCGGCGCCCGTGCGGCGCTCGGTCTTGAGCTCGAGGGGGAGCGGTTTCCCGTGCCAGCGCGCGAGGGCGGGCTTGGGGTCAAAGGTGTCGACCTGAGAGGGACCGCCGTTGGCGAAAATGTGGATTACCCGGCGGGCGCGGCCCGGAAAATGGGGCGCGCGCGGCGCGAGGGGCCGCAGCGGATCGAAGGCGGTCGCCGCCGCGAGCGGGGTGCCGCCCAGCGCCGCGAGGCCGAGCGCGCCGAAACCCAGCCCGCAGCGGGCGAGGAAGTCGCGGCGCGGCAGGGGCGGTGCGGCGGGGAGCGGGGCGGGACGCATCGGGGTTAACCGAGCCAAGCGCCAGGGCGGGCCGCGGGAAAGCCTCATTTTCAGGCGTGCACGCCGGCCCGGGCGCGGCCATCACGCCGGGATGCGCCCCACCCTCCCCGCCCGGCTCCGCCGCGCCTTCCTCGTTCTGCTCCTGCCCGCGCTAGTCCGCGCCGCCGCACCCGCGCCGGACGCCGATGGCTTCGTGCCGCTGTTCAACGGCCGCGACCTGAGCGGCTGGGTGAACGGCAATTGCGCCCCCGAGACCTGGAGCGTGCGCGACGGGGTGATCCACTGCACCGGCCTCCCGATCGGCGGCCTGCGCACGGAGCGCCAGTACGAGAACTTCATCCTCGAGCTCGAGTGGCGCCACCTGCGCCGCAGCGGCAACTCCGGGGTCTTTGTGTGGGGCTCCCCCATCAACGCGCCCGGCGTACCCTTCCTCCGCGGAATCGAGGTCCAGGCGCTCGACCACGGCTACGCCGAGGACTTCCAGCGCAAGAACGGCAAGGCCTCGGACTGGTTCACGGTGCACGGCGATGTCTTCGCCATCCACGGGGCCACGATGCGTTACATCGGCCGCACGAACGGCAAGCGCAGCTTCCCGAGCGAGGATCGCAGCCGGCCCTCGCCGGAGTGGAACCACTACCGGATCGTCGCCCGCGACGGCTCGCTGCGCCTGCACGTTAACGGCCGTGAGGTCAGCGGCGGCGACGACGCGAACTACCGCAAGGGCTACCTCGCGCTCGAGTCGGAGGGCTCCCCGGTCGAGTTCCGCAACGTGCGGATCAAGGAACTGCCTTCCTCGGGGGCGGGCCCCGAGGTGACGGCGCCGGTCGATCCGGGCTGGCGGGCGCTGTTCAACGCGCTCGACCTCCGCGGCTGGCGCACCAGCGCGGCGACCGAGGCCGCTTGGACCGTCGGGAACGGCCGGATCACGGCGCGCACCGGTGCCGGACCGGAGGCGGCCCTCACGACCAGTGGTGACCTCGGCGCGGCGGAGTTCATTGTCGATTACCAGCCGCCGCGGGCGGGCCCCGGAGAGGCCGTGGTGCTGGTGCGGGGCCATCCGGTGCGCCTGAAGGGCGCGGAACCGGGGAAATTCAGCCGTTTCACGGTGACCGTCGCGGCCGGCAAGGTCCGCGTCGCACGCGAAGGCGGCGCGGTCGCCGAGGAGGCATTGCCCGCCGGGATTCCGGCGCGGGGCCCGTTCGCGCTCGTGCCCGCCGCGGCCGGCGGGGCGTTCACCAACCTGCACGCCCGCGACCTCTGAGGCGGCGGGAGCGGAGGCGGGGTTCGGGCGCGGCCGCGCGGGCCGCGCTCAACCCCCGAGCTTGAAGCTGGAGCTGACCTGAAAGACGGCGCTGACGATGGCGAAGGCAATAAAGCCCACGAAAACAAACACCGCCATCAGCACGCCGCTGGCGATCACCTTGGTGAAGACATTCAGCTGCCCGGAAATCCGCTTCTGATAGGCGGTGGCAATCTGCTTGAGGCTGGGCACGACGTTGCCCGTGTTCTCGCCCACCGCGAGCCGGTCGAGCACGAGCGCCGGGAAGCAGCCGGTCCGGCCCAGCGCGGCCGACAGCGCCTCGCCCTCGAGCACGCGTGCGATCGCCGCTTGGAAGGCCGCGCGGTGCACCGTGTTGCCGATCTGCTTCTCCGTCATCCGCAGCGCCTCCGCCGCCGTGATGCCGTTCTCCAGCAGCACCGAGAGGGTCTGCGCGAAGGCGAGCACGGTCTGCGCCACCACGAACGGGCCCGTCAGCGGCAGCCGGAGGAGCCACGCATCCGTCGCCGCGCGCCCCGCCTCCGTCCGCCGCCAACCGAGGAAGGAGCTAAAGCCCGCGATGGCCGCCACCACCAGCCCGATACCCCACGGGCTAAGCAGAAACTCGGAGAGCCCGATCAGCAGCGAGGTCGAGGCCGGCATCTTACCGCCGAGAGAGGTGAGGAGCGTCTTCAGGCGGGGCAGCAGGAAGACGAGGAAGAACACGATCACCCCGCCCGCCACCACCACCATAAAGGCCGGATAGGCAAGTGCCGCGAGCAGTTGCCGCCGCAGCTCCCGCTGCTCCGTCAGGTGCGCGATCATCCGCGCGAGGGTATCGTTCAGCGAACCCGTCGCCTCGCCCGCTTGGATCAGGTTGGTCACCGACGGCTCGAAGACCTCGGGGCTCGCCGCCATCGCCCGCGACAGGGGCGCGCCCTCGCTGATGCGTTCCCAGAGCTGGCCGGAAAGCCGGCGGAGCCGCGGCTCCTGGATACGGACCGAGAGCAGCCGCACGGCCTCGCCCGCGGACAGGCCGCTGTGGACCAGATCGTACAAAGCCTCGAGAAAGGGAAGGCACTCGCGCCGGGTCAGCGCGCGCACGTTCCGGTTCTCCGCGGGACGGCGGGCGACCGTTTTGCCGGCGGCCAGCTCCTCGACTGTCCGCGCCTGCACGCCCCGGGCGGCCAGCACGCGCAGGGCGTCGCGGCGCGAGGGGGCCTCGAGCTCCGCCGTGACCGGCTGGCCCGCGCGATCGCGTCCGCTGTAGGCGAAGCGGGGCATCACTTCTCCACCACGGTGATGACCCGCAGCACCTCGTCGAAGGTGGTGTGCCCGCGGCGAACCTTCTCCCAGCCGCTCTGCCCCAGCGTGCGCATCCCGTGGCGGCGCGCGCACTCGGCCAGCGTCCGCGTGCTCTCGCGCTTGAGCACCAGCTGGTGCATCTCCTCGTTGAGGCGGAAGATCTCGAAGATGCCGATCCGACCGCGGTACCCGGTGCCTCGGCAGCGGTCGCAACCCACGGGCGACGCCAGTTCCGTCACGTCCGCCGCCTCCTTGGGATCACAGCCCAAAATCGCTAGGCTTTCGTTCAGCTTGACCCGCGAGATGGGCGCGGGGCGGGAACACTCGGGGCAGAGCCGCCGCACTAGGCGCTGGGCGATCACCAGCTCGATGGCCGAGGCCACGAGGAAGGGCTCGATGCCCATATCCACCAGGCGCGTGATCGCGCCGGGCGCGTCGTTGGTGTGCAGGGTCGAGAACACCAGATGGCCCGTCAGCGAGGCGCGGATCGCGATCTCGGCGGTGTCCTTATCGCGGATCTCACCCACCATAATCACGTCCGGATCCTGCCGCAGCACGTGGCGCAGGGCGTCCGCAAAGGTCAGGCCGATCTCTGGGCGCACCTGCATCTGATTCACCCCGGGTACCTCGTACTCGATCGGATCCTCGATGGTGATGATGCGGAGGTCGGTGGAATTGATCTTCCGCAGGAAGGCGTTGAGCGAAGTGCTCTTGCCGGAACCGGTCGGCCCCGTGACGAGAATGATGCCGTGGGGGGTGTCGAGCACCTCCCCGATGGCCGCCTGCTCCTCCGCGCTCATCCCGAGGCGGTCCATCGTGTACGCCTCCTTCTTCTGGTTGAGGAGGCGGAGCGAGATCGATTCCGCGTAAATCGTCGGGACGGTCGACACGCGGATGTCGAGGGTCACGCCGCCAGCGCGGAAGTTGATGCGACCGTCCTGCGGCAGGCGCTTCTCCGAGATGTTCATCCGCGCCATAATCTTCAGGCGGGAAATGATCGCGTCCTGGAAGCGGAGGAGGTTCTCGGGGACTGGCACCGGCACCAGCAGGCCGTCCACGCGGTAGCGGATGCGCAGCTGCGCCTCCTGGGGTTCAAAATGGATGTCCGTGGCCTGGTCCGCCACGGCCTGCGAGATGACGTCCGTGACGAAGCGGACCACGGCGGCCTCTTCGTCCACCACCTCCTCCGCCGCGGCCTGGGCGGCGGGTGCGATGTAGTCCTCCTGCCCGTCCTCAAGCGAACCGGCGCCGACGCCGAAGTTCTCGATGATCAGCTGGTGCACGCGCTCGGGTACCGCGAGGTGCCACCGCAGCGGCCGGGCGGTGAAGGTGCGGATCCACGCGGCCATATCCGCGTCCGGCAGCCAGGCGGCGGCGAGGTGGAGGGGGCGCTCGAGGTCCGGCACCGGCACCGGAGGCGCGCTGCCGGCGCGGGACAGCTGCAGGGGGATGATCTGGTACTCGTGGACGAGGCGGGCCGGGAGCAGCCCGCGGGCCTCCGCATCGGCCTCGAGGTTGCTCGCGACGTCGAGGCCGGCGGCGGCGGCGAGGGCGGTGAGCACCTCGGCCTCGGGCCGCGCAAGCGCGGCGGCCAGCACCGCGAGCCGTTGCCCGCGCGAGGCCTCGGCGAGCGTTTGGCGCTGCTCGTCCGTGAGTTTTTCGGCGAGGGCAGCGGGCAGGAGCCCCGCAGCGGGGGCCTGGAGGTCCGCGACGGCGCTCATTTCCCGAGTAGGCGGTCGACGGCCGAGCGAGGCGGAGCCACGTAGGAGGGATCGATCTCCTTCTTGACCTCGTCGCGCGAGGGCCAGCTGTCGATCCGGCGGTACGCGTCGGCATTGTCGATCGCCGGCGTGTTGGTGAGCACCACCGGCCGGACGAAGAACACCAGGTCAGACATCGTCTTGCCGCGGGAGCGCGAGCCGAGGAGGTCGCCGAGGATCGGGATGGGGCCGAAGCGGCTGGAGCTGCGCAGGGTGGAGTTCTTGCGGAAGCCGCTGATGACGATGATGTCGCCAGACTTGGCAGAAACGTAGTTCGTCGATTCACGCCGGCCGATCACGTACTGCTTGTTCTGGTCGACGAGCACCTCGCCGATCACGTCCTCGACGGACTGCACCAGATCGAGCTGCACCGCACCATCGACGCCGATGAAGGGCGTGACCGTCAGCGTGGTACCGATCTGCTGCTGGGTAACCGTGGAACTGGAGGCGAGGCCGGTGCTGACGCCGGCGGCGGACTGGATCGTGCCGGTGACGA